>JAFAEW010000089.1 GCA_023423835.1 Bacteroidota bacterium
TAGGGAACTGTTACACTTCCCCATTGATTGCGATAAACCCCTTGTATTCTGATATCCCCTACAAACAATCCGGCAAGAGAAGGATTTCTTAGTAAAGGCGAATTGAAAAACTGTGAAAAATGAGGATCCTGTGCAATGGTTGCAGTAGTCGTCATCATCAGACATAAAAAAAATGCGATTGGTAGCACTCTTCTCATAGGAAACTCATTCATAGTAAAAATAGACATTCCTCGTTTAAATTCGGTGTTTTCGAACTATTCAAAAAAATCCGGTAAAATTCATCTTCTACATGTATATATCTTAAACCTTGCCAATTTTTCCTCAAACGGTTATTCGGGAAAAAAATTGCCGGCTTAGATCCGGCTCAGATATTTACCCACATAGGGAAGTTGCACAAATTCTCTTTTTTCGACTTTAAGAATAAAGTAAATGAAGGCCGATGTGAATACAAATCCCGTTGCGAGACTAAAAAGATCGTTGCTCCAAAAAGAGACGACGAAGCGATGTAGAAAATAAATAGCCACTACAATGGACATAAAAGCAACCAATTTCTTCCACGCGTAAGGAACAAAGAAGGCTTTTTGCCCCCAAAAATAGCTGATGAGCATCATGGTTAAATAGCAGGAAAATGTTGCCCAGGCGCTTGCCATATATCCGAAACGGGGAATAAATAACCAATTGATCAAAAAGGTCACAGCCACTCCTGCCACCGTAATTGTTGCTCCGGCCATCGTCCGGTTGGTAATCTTATACCAGATACTGAGGTTGTAATAAATTCCGAGAAACATATTGGCAAGTACAAGAATGGGCACTATGTCTAGCCCCTGCCAGTATGTGGGTTTGATGAAATAACGCCAAACGGGAATAAACAAATTAATGATGAGAAAAACAACGCAGACGGTTATTACAAAAAATTTCATCACCCTTGCATAGGTTTTCTGCGGATTTCCCGATTCTGCCTGCTGAAAGAAAAAAGGTTCGGCGCCAAGCCGGAATGCCTGCACAAATAGCGTAATGAGAATGGACAATTTATAACAGGCATTATAAATACCCACTTGCTCCTCTCTGAATTTAGGTGTTCCCGGAAGCCACCAGTTGATCATAAGACGATCAAAGGTTTCGTTTATCATCCCTCCCATTCCCGCTATGATCAAAGGCATTGAATAAATGATCATTTGTTTCCAAAGGGAAAAATTGAAGGAAAATCGTACGGCTTTTACTTCCTTTAAGAGCAGCAGCAGGGTAAATGCCGATTGGAAAAGATTTGCGAGCATTACGTAAACCACCGGATTGGTATTTTCATTATATACCAGGGAGAGAAAAAGATTGCCGGGCTCATAATGTTTGGGACACCAGGCAATATAAAACCAGGTGATAAACACGTTCATTAAGATACCACCGATCTGAACAAACGCATATTTCCGCGGACGTTGCTCTTGCCTTAATTTAGCCAATGGAATGCGCGTTAACGCATCGAGCGCCACGATGAAGATACTGATCTGAATGACAGTTGGAACCGATGTTAAGCCGGTTAAATTTGCAAATGAATCGCGGAACAGGTAAAGGACTGCAGTAAAAAATATAGTGGAAAACAGCAGCGATAAAAACGAGGTATTGTAAAGATCCTTTTTGTACAACTGATTTCCGGCAAACCTGAAATATGCAGTTTCGAATCCGTAAGTAAACAGGGTGTTTAAAAGGGGTATAGCTGCGTAAATCAGGCCAACCTTTCCGTAGTCAGAAATTTCTGCAAGATTATAAGTCAGCAGGGGCGTCAGCAGAAGGTTGATAAAACGGGCAGCTATCGAACTCACTCCATACCAAACGGTTTGACCTGCCAATTTTTTTATGCTGCTGCTCAATTATTTTTTTTGCAAAAATAACGGTATGCAATTAAAAAAGCCGCGCCATAAAAAGCGCAGCTTTTTTACACCAAACAAACTCGTTACTGAACGCCACCCATCATATCCTGGCCGCCACCTGTATCGGCTTTGGTATTCTTTCTTTTAAAGAGGTTTACATCCATCTTACCAAAACGGTAGTTGAAATTCAATCTGAAGATCTGAGCATCCATTCTCCTTTCAGAGGTTTGTGTAAAATAGGGTGATTCAGAATAAGTGCCATATACATTGGTATTGAAAATATCGTTTACAGAAAGGGTTAAGGAAGCACTGTTGCCACCCTTCCAGGTCCAATCCTTTTTAACCGCTGCATCTACACTGTATCTTGGCTTTATATATCCCTGAGAGGTGGTTTGGGAAGGTCCCCAGAATCCGCCACGTCCTCCTCCGGAACTCGCCGGTAAAACCGTCTTTGCCTGATAATTTCCGGAAAGCTGGATTGAAAATCCTTTCGGAAGTTTTACACTGTTATTCATTTTCGCAAACCAGCTCCATCCTTCATTGGAAAGCCCGCTCTCTACATTTGAACTGTTGATTTTTGAATGAAAGAAATTTACATTGGCAGTAAGATCCCAGATCTTCCAGATGTTGATACGGTTGGTTAATTCCAATCCCAGGCTGGTTGCATTTTTCGCATTCACATAGGTAGAATAATAAACGCTGTCGACCTTGGCGATGGTAGTATCCGGATTGACATCGCGATAGATATAATTGGAGATCAGGTTATTATTTTGTTTGAAGAAAACCGATGCAAGAAAGTTTGCTCCTTTTTGATAAGCATAATTGTAATTCAATTCAAATGAATTGGTGAATTGCGGTTTCAGATTAGGATTACCGATACTCAGGTTCAGCGGATCGCTGTTGTCGATAAATGGAAGCAGTTGCCAAAAGTTTGGCCGGTCAACCCTTCTCGAATAATTTAACTGAAGATCCTGCTGGTCATTGATTTTATAAGTAGCAAATGCACTCGGGAAAAGACTAAGGGGAAAGTTTACTTTGAAAGAAGAGTCTTTCTCTATCAGTGTTCCATTATAATCAGAGCTTTCTGCCCTTAACCCGATCTGATAGCTGAATTTATTGAGCTTCATGCTGTAATTCAAATATCCGGCATACACCTGATCGGTGAATTTATACTTACTGCTGATAGATGGAAGGAGGATGAAACTGTTTGATGCATGATCGAAATAGAACTGGTCGCTCAGATTTTCGAAGTTGCGGATCGCCGCTCTTACACCGGCTTCAATTTTCTGATTGTCGGTGAATTGATTTTCATAATCTGATTGCGCTGTAAAGTACTTATTATAACCGTCACCCGGATTCTTTTGGATCAATGAAGGATATTTCTGCTGGTTCTCACTGTTGAAATAATTGGTTGTATATTCAGAGTTGCCGCTATTGGAACTCGAATTGTAATTTATGTCGGCGGTAAGATCATGTGTTGTTCCCGCAAAATTGTGACGAAAACTGAGTTGGCCGCCAAAATTCCGGAAATCACGTTCTGAATTTACATTTCTTAAACTGTGTGTGAGCAGTATTTTATCAACGGTAGAATCAATGATTTGATCAGATTTTGAATTAAAAGAACCGCCAAAGTAGCTACCCGTGATGGTAAACGTGTTTCGGTTGTCCATCAGATAATCCAATCCCGCCCTTGCATATCCAAAAGTTCCCTGGTTTGATCCGTCGCTGTTTTGAAAAATACGGGTTGGAACACCTGTAATATCATAGCGATCGGTGGTAGCGGTATTGTTTGATTTTCGTTGATTTAAACCGGCAGAAGCAAAGAAATTGACTTTATCCTGTCTCGCATTAATGTCAATGCCGCCATTAAGACGCCCCTTTGTATCAACCCCTGCTCTTACACCTCCATTGTAACCAACGCGTTTATTTTTCTTTAAAACGATATTTAAAATTCCCGCATTACCTCCGGAAGCATCATATTTTGCCGAAGGATTGGTAATAATTTCCACTTTATCAATGATATCGGAAGGAATCTGATCTAAAGTGAGGGTGGTTGGACGACCATCGACAAACAAAGTTGGAGACGCATTTCTTAATGTTACATTTCCATCAATATCAACGTTGAGCGATGGGATCTGCTTCATGAGCTCGGTTGCCGTCTGGCCGGAGCTCACAATATTTTTATCCACATTAAACACTTTTCTGTCAACGCCCATTTCAAAAAACGGCTTACCGGATGCAGTTACGGTTACACCCTGCAAAGTGGCATCCACCTGATCGAGCTTCAGATTTCCAAGATCTTTATCCGCTGAACGGTCGAAGGAAATATCTTCAAAAAGATCGGCATAACCCACCGCTGATATATGCAAACGGTATTTTCCATTCATTGCCAGTTTGTCAATGCTGAAATCGCCATTTGCCTGCGATAATACGGTGGCTACCACTTTTTCCTGCGGAGCCGGACTGCCCGTGTTGCCGGCTGCTGAACGTGAAAGGGTATCATTTGCGCCCATATTTCCATTGAGGGCGGAACTGTCTCTTTTTCTGGTTACGCCACCCTGGGCAGCAACGGTTTGAATCAACAATACCGTAGCGCCATCAATCCCTTTGTTTGTTTTTGCATCTACAATTTTACCGAAAAAATGCCCATTGCTTCCGCCTCCGGGCCTGCCGAAAGCGGACGGATTTCCGGTTGGGTACTGCGAAAATGCAACTGCGGAAACTAACAAACCAAGAAATCCTAAAATCGATCGTTTCATATTTTTAATAATTGTAATCCCTTTTCAATCCTAAACTGCAATTTTAAGCCAGGCCGGTCTGATATTTTTTTGTTTGCGACCAATCAGCAATAAGTTGCGACATAAAAGCAAGGAAACTGAAAAGGAGACGAAGAATGATCATTAAGCTGTAAATAAAAAGAAGCCTCATATCGAATATGAAGCTTCTTTTTGGGAGGCGAAAGGGTCTCGAACCCTCGACCTTCAGTGCCACAAACTGACGCTCTAACCTACTGAGCTACCGCCTCCGTGCTTTAAGCGTTGCAAAAATAATTAAAAACGGTATTGTAAGCCAAAAAGCGATGCATTATTTTTTGAACGAAAAGTATCGGGGATTATAAGAGTGTGACGTCACCTTTAAATGTCATGACCGTACCGTTATTGCAGATTACTTCCAGGAAATAGATATATACGCCGGACGGCTGCTTTACATTTTTCAGCTTGCCGTTCCAGCCACGGGAAACGTCATTGGCAGGGAAGTTGGTTCGTTCGAAAACCGTTTGTCCCCACCGGTTAAAGATGCGCATTGATTTTATGGTATAGAGTCCCGATCCTCTCGGATAAAAATAATCATTATGGTTGTCGCCGTTAGGAGAAAATGTATTGGGAATAAAAATCGTTTCATTGCTGCATAAACCCCTGATGGTGATTTTGTCGGTAGAGCTACACCCATAATTATTTGTAGCGGTAACCGAATAGGTAATTATCTGGTCGGGCGTGGTTTGCGGAAACGGACAATCAGAGCAGGATAGGTTTGTCGGTGGATCCCACTGCCATTTTACGATATCACTTGAATAATCGGTTTGAATGGTATAACGATTGGAGGCATTTATCGTAACGTCAGAATCAATGATATTGACTTTCGGATTGGCAGCCACAAGCATGAAAAGCTCTGCTGTATCAGAAAAACAATTACTGGTGTCTTTGGCAACTAGCGTATAAGTGGTAGAAGAAGTCACCGAAACGACAGGATTGGGGATGTTGGCGTTGCTTAAACCAACGGTAGGTGACCAACTGAAAAGATCACCTCCCACAGCCTTAATCTGCTTCGACCTTCCAAAACAGAGGGTATCCTTATCGGGAAGGTAGAGTGCAAACGGACGGTTTACACTTACACGTACGGAATCTGCATTCTGACAACCGTTTGCATCTGTGCCTGTAACCTTGTAAATGGTTGTATATTCAGGCTTCACGACCGGATCGGCACAATCGAAGCAACTGAGTGTGGGGTCATAGTTCCAGATGTAGCTATTGGCTCCCGAAACATTTAGCCGGGCGGATTCTCCTAAACAAATTGAAACTTTTTCACCTGCATCCACCGTCGGCAATGGCAGAACATTGATGATTTTCTCAGCCATACTCATGCATCCCTGCTCCGTTCCGATCACAAGTTTTACTTTCTGACTGCCGGTTTTAGTGAAATTAAATTGCGGACCGGGCTCGGTCGTAGTTGAGCCATCGGGAAAATACCAGGTTCTTCCCAGTTGCTGCCCTTCACTCTGATCAAAAAAACTTACGGAAGTATTGAGACAAACGGTTTCCGCACTCGTTTCAAATGCGGCTACCGGACGGTCAATTACTGCTACCGCCCCTTCCTTCAATACAGAATCTGCACAGCCGTTTTCTGCCAATACCTCCATAAAAACATTGTAAGTACCGGCAGTTTGATAAACATGGTTTATCGGCATAGATTGATAGGTATTGGTCTGTCCGTCGCCAAAATCAAAATAAAAAGCTTTTGCGGGAGCATCATATACGGTAGCATCGATGATCTGTTGGGGAAAATTTGTACAGATAGCCGGTTTCATTTCAAAACCAGCAACCGGACCGAGGATCGTGATTTGCTGCGGATCCGCAATCGTGCGCCCACATCCGTTTACATCCACCGCATGCAGCGTTGGCTCATAAGTTCCGTTGGAGGTGTAAACATGCGTGGCAACTGTTGACTGTCCCACCTCGCTGCGCGTTCCGTCTCCAAAATCCCAGTATAAGGCCGATAAAAAACCGGTATTTTTTGCGGTAAACTCGATATTGCTTCCACGGCATAAGGTTCCGCCCCTGGTGGTAACCTCAAAAGGCGATGTATAATCGACCACGGTAATGGTGAGCGTGTCAACGTAAGAGCAATTGTTGTTGGTAGCAGAAAGTTTTACAAAGTATTTTCCCTCAGCCGCATAGGTGTGTACAGGATACTTCTCGGTGGAAGTAGAAGTGCCATCACCGAAATCCCAGGTAAATGTTTGCTCGCCAAGATATTTCGCGTTGAATGATCGTTCGTATGGTTTGTCGCAATTGAGATCCACCCGCATTTTTACGATCGGCGGTTTTACATGTACGTAGCTTTTCTTTGTCAGTGAATCGATACATCCATTGTTGTTTACCCAAAGCATGGGACTCATCCACCCCGTATCAAGATAAAAATGAACCGGTGCTTTTCTTGAACTTGTATCTCCATCACCAAAGTACCAGATCAGAGAAGTATAGTCTCCCTTTACGCGGTTGATAAACTTAAAAGCTGAAGATGCGCAATCGTCAATGGGCGTCACATCAAAATTCACAGCGGGTTTTAAGCCGGCATGAATAATGGAATCGAATATGTAGACTCTCTCCACTCCCTCAAGATCGGTGATCGAAAGGGTGACCGTGTAGGTTCCTTGTTCGACATACACATGCGTAGGTTTTGCCTGCGGCGACAAGATTCCATCGCCGAAATCCCAGGTTCTCTGTTTCACGTCCTGACCGGCCGTGAAAACCGAGTCATTGAAACTTACGGTTAAAGGCACGCAGCCTGAAGTAGGAAAAATAATCCGGTGAATGTAAGCGGTATCGGTCGGATCCGGATGTATTACGTCCGGCGACTGGGCTGTAGCGCGTGGGGAAAAAAACACCAGAGTACAGCTTAGGGCGATATGAATGGCCAGGTTTTTCAACAATCAGGAGGATATATGTGTAAGAAATTTTTAAATGTCCATTTCCGGTACTTCGTCCGGGACCACCAGTCTCCCGTCGGTTTTTTGCTTTATCTCTTCCACGGAAACGCCCGGAGCCCGTTCTTTTAGTAAGAATCCATCCGGCGTTACATCAAATACACCCAGGTCAGTCACAATTTTCTTTATACAATTTACCCCGGTTAGTGGAAGCGAACACCTTGCCAATAATTTGCTTTCCCCACTTTTGTTGGTGTGCTGCATTGCCACAATGATATTCTTGGCACTTGCCACAAGGTCCATCGCGCCACCCATCCCTTTTACCATTTTACCGGGAATCTTCCAACTTGCAATGTCGCCGGTTTCACTGACTTCCATTGCACCCAACACCGTTAAATCAATTTTTCCGGCCCTGATCATACCAAAACTTTCGGCACTGTCAAAGAATGCACCGCCATCAATAAGGGTAACGGTTTCTTTTCCGGCATTTATCAGATCGGCATCCATTTCTTCTTCGGTGGGATAAGGACCCATTCCTAAAATTCCGTTTTCACTTTGCAGAATAACGGTCATGCCGTCGGGAATGTAATTGGAAACAAGGGTGGGAATTCCAATTCCGAGATTTACATACATTCCATCTTTAAGCTCCTTAGCAATTCGTTTGGCTATACCATATTTATCAAGCGCCATGGTTGTATTCTTAAACTGAAAAGTAAATGTAAAAAGAATTAAGTCATCCGCCAAAAGATAGCAGGAATCGGATTGGAAAAATTCGCGGAATTATTGTTTCTTCCGTAGGTGTTGTAGACGGTAAGCGGAAATTTAGGATTGAACGCGCTTACACCTGGATTATTTCTTCAGTTTCACACAAATGGCTTGTATTCAACATCTTGCATGCTTCGAAAATGCCTTGAAATTTCACTGCAAATTATTTTTCCCCATTTCGCAATTTGTTTTTGCCGGATGTGAATTTTCCAATAACTTTGAATTTCAAAGCACTTTTAATGAAGAAAAATCCGGAACAGGATCTCGAGCACATCCGCAGTATGATGGAGCGATCGTCGCGGTTCATTTCGTTAAGCGGATTATCAGGAGTATTTGCAGGAATATTTGCGCTAATCGCCGCGGTAATAGCCTTTCTGCTCTTTCAAAAAAACGGGATAGATAATTTTACCGGAAACGGTGTTTATCCGGGCAAATTAGTGCGTCAATTGTGTATTCTTGGTTTACTAACCCTGCTCGCAGCGCTGGGATCGGCCATTATTTTTACTCTGAGAAAAAGCAGGCAAAACAAAATCAAACCGTGGAATAGCTTAACACGTCGCCTTATTACCAGTTTTATAATCCCCTTTCTTGCCGGCGGAATTTTTTGCATCGCCCTTTTTTACAACTTACAATACGCCTTCATTGCCCCGGTAATGCTGATTTTTTACGGCCTTGCTTTGATAAATACAAGTAAATACACTTATACAGACATAAATTACCTCGGTTATTGCGAGTTGGTACTGGGATTAATTGCCCTGTTTCTTCCCGACTTCGGATTGGTTTTTTGGGCAGTCGGATTTGGCGTGATGCACATCGTCTATGGACTCCTGATGTATAAAAAATACCGATGACCCGAATGAAAAAACCCCTCAAAAATATCAATATCATTCACTCTTTGAACAGAGACTTTGAAAACCGGATCCGGCTCGGCATCATGTCGGTTCTGATGGTAAACGAGTGGGTTGATTTTCTGGAAATGAAGAATTTCTTAGATATTACCGACGGAAACCTGGCAAGCCACATCGCCGCGCTCGAGAAAAAAGAATACGTGGAAATTAAAAAACAATTCGAAGGCAAGAAGACGAAAACATCCTATCGCATCACCCCTCTCGGGCGTTCGGATTTTTTAGAACATTTAAATGCATTAGAAAAATTGTTGAACAATAAATAAAAATTTTTACTCTTTTACTTTGAAATTCAAAGCACTTTTAAACAATTGATCCATGAGCAGGTTAGTTAAACTTTTGGCCGGAATTCTTGTATTTGATGTCTTATTTTACGATCAGATTCCGGGACTGAATCTCAGTATTTATGCCCTCGTCCTTTGGTTTGTCATCTTTTCAGGCCGAAAGAAAAAGAACGATGAAAGACAATTCTGGTTGTTATCCCTGACATTTTTTGTTTCCTGCTTTGCATTTGCCTGGTATGGAGACGGAATTTCGTTTCTTGCGGTTTTCGTTTCTTTCTTCCTTACGGCATTTAAGAGTCAGTATGAAAAACTGAAACTCAGCATCTATCCCGTTTTGGGCATGCTGAATTTCCTGGCCTTCCCCTTTCGTGTTTTTTATTTCCGGTACTGGTTACCCCGTAATTCGAGAGCGGGCCGGCAAAAATTCCTGGTCACAGCCCTCATACCGGCTGTAATTGTAATCGTTTTTTTCGCTGTCTACAGCACCGGCAGCGAGTTGCTCAGCAGCTTTTACGATCGAATTTTTTTCAATCTCAATTTACCCCAGCTAATCGGATTATCGGTGCTTTCATTTTTCTTCTTGTTCAACCTCTGGTTTTTATTTATCCCGAGGCTGGCAATAAAAATCAACAATGCGTTGAAAGACGATTTTTCCCAAAAAACGGATGCATCAATCTTTCCCGCACTCTCATTTTCCGATAAAAATCTTGAGCGAAAAGGAGGTGAAATCACGCTTGTGCTTCTCAATATCCTGCTGCTGATTTTCATCCTGTCTTATAATTATGAACAATTTTTTACGGCAGATGTTCCCGGACAGTTAAGCAACGAGATACATGACCGGGTTGCCACGGTGATCGTATCGATTGTACTTGCAATCGCATTGATTTTGTTTTATTTCAAATCAGAATCAAGCTTTAACCGCGAGTCAAATCGTTTGAAAAGACTTTCCTTCCTGTGGATCGTTTTGAACACGCTGCTCGTACTGTCAGCATTTATAAAAAACGCTGAGTATGTTCATGCGTTCGGACTGACGTTCAAACGAATCAGCGTCTTTCTGTTTTTGATCCTTTGTTTTATCGGGCTGTACATTACCTGGCAGAAAATCAGATTGAAGAAAACTAATTTCTTTTTGGTAAACCGCATGGCATGGACGCTTTATTTGAGTCTCATACTGCTCGCTCCGATAAATTTTAGCTGGATCGTTACGAAGTACAACCTCAGTTTCAATAAAACTCAAGACATAGATTACCTGAAAAGCCTTAATTATAACGAACAGCTGCTGTTTAACACCTACCGGAATAATCCCGGGTGGCAGGCATATTTTGAGCAGGTACGAAACAAGATCGAAGAGGAAAATCAACAGAAGCTTCTGTCGTCAAACCTTTACAACCGGTATCTGTATTGGAAAAGGATCAAAAACGGCTCCTGAAAGGAAGCGCTTTCAAACGGACGGATTTTTCCTCACAGCCATTCTAAAAATATACGTCTTCGATCAAAAAATATTCAATGGCCTGGCCGTATAAGATGGTGATGGCAAGTACATCAAACTGAACGTATTTCCAGGCAGGGTTGAGGTATTGATATTCTTCGGCCGCATTGCGAAGGTTTTGCATTTTCTTTCTGCTTATACTTCCCTCGGGATTGCCGAAGCGTAATGATTTCCGGGTTTTGATCTCGAAGAAGTGCAGCATATTTCCTTTGGAAGCAATGATATCGACCTCCCAGATCCTGAAACGCCAGTTGCGTTCTATGATTGTGTATCCGAGAGACTCAAGGTGTGCAGCGGCTAATTCTTCGCCTTTATCACCGGTAATTTTGTTATTTTGCATATCAATCATTTTTTAAGAATCAGGAATGAGTTTTCTACAAGATAAAATTTATAAGTTAAAAGGCAAAATAATGCATTACGACTGGGGCGGATACGAATTCATTCCGGCCTGGCTGGGTATTGAAAACAAGGAAGAAATTCCGTTTGCTGAATATTGGATGGGAGCACATCATTCCGCCTCCTCCGAAATCGAAACACCGAATGGTACCTTATCATTGTTTAACCTCATTTCCGATAATCCAAAAGAACTGATCGGCGAAGAAGTGTACTCGCACTATAAAGAATTGCCCTATCTTTTTAAAATTGAGGATGTGCGGGAAATGCTGTCAATTCAGGTGCACCCTTCCAAAGAAGAAGCTCAGAAGGGTTTTGATCTGGAAGAAGAACAAGGCATTAGTTTGAATGCAGCGCAACGAAGCTATAGAGACAAAAATCACAAGCCGGAAGTGATGGTAGCTTTGAGTGAATTCTGGCTGTTGCATGGATTTAAACAACCGGATGTTTTACGAAAAACCTTAAACGAAACGCCGGAGTTGAAGCGTTTACTTCCTTTTTTTGAGCACGATGACTACAAAAACCTCTACAGTCATGTCATGGAAACTTCCATGGATAACGTCAACTATATTTTGCTTCCCCTGATAGAAAGAGAGCTGAAACGAAAACAGGAAAACCGGCTCACAAGAGAAGATCCGGGTTGGTGGGTTGCAAAATATTACCAGGGAAAATCACAGGTTGAAAATGCGGATCGCGGCGTATTTTCCCTTTATTTCCTAAATATCCTGAAAGTAAATCCCGGTCAGGCAGTTTTTCAGGATGCGGGATTGCTGCACGCCTACCTTGAAGGACAGGCGATGGAACTAATGGCAAACAGCGATAACGTATTGAGAGGCGGTCTAACAGGTAAAAACATAAATATTCCTGAATTACTAAAACAAATAAACTATAGTGCGGTGCAACCTGCCGTAATTGAAGGGGAAAAGCAGTCTTCGGGAGTCGTCAATTATCCCTGTCCGATTAAGGATTTTGGCATCGATAAAATCGCACTGAACGACGGAGAAACGTATTCCTCTACCTCAAAATCGCTTGAAATAATTGCGATTATGGAAGGCAGCCTGAGCATGAAAAACCTCACCGAATTGTCGGGAAAAAAAGGCGAGGTGATAGCAGTGCTTCCGGGCACATCCTATGAAATCACTTCGGGAGACAAACTATTGGCGTTTAAAGCCTTTGTTCCGTAAATTTTAAAACGTACTTTTGTTTCTCAATTTTCTGCTATGAAACTCAATAAAAATATCATTTTCGTTTTGGTCGCTCTTATTGCTATTGCATCCTTGTACAGAATCATGCCAAACCGCCCCTACGGGTTTTCACCAATTTTTGCTATGACCTTGTTTGGCGGGGCTTTGTTTGCGAAAGACAAGAAATGGGCATTCATGTTACCACTTCTTTCACTCTTCATAAGTGATGCACTTTACCAGCTTTTATACGTAAACGGATTGGCAGTAACTCCGGGTTTTTATGACGGCCAGATTCTCAACTATATTTTATTCGGAGCACTAACCTGTATTGGTTTTCTGATTCATAAAATAAAAGTGGTTAATGTTTTATTGGCATCGATCGCTTCGCCTACGGTTTATTTCCTGATTTCAAACTTCCTGGTTTGGGCCGGAAACGGCGGCTACGCAAGACCAAAAACTTTTTCAGGATTGATGCAGAGTTATGCCGACGCATTGCCATTCTATCCTAACAGCGTTTACTCGACCATACTCTTTTCGGGAATTTTGTTTGGCGGATATTATCTGATCAAAAAGCAAATTGGAACAAGATTATCGGCAGCGAATTAATATTTAAATCCGGATACTTGAATTATTGGTCCGGCATAAAAAACCGGGCCTTTTATTTTCTTCCGAAATCAGCAGGATTTTCGCCCCATTCTCTTGTTTCCCATTTTAATACTTTATTGTCGTAACGGTTTGTTTTGAGCCAGGTTTCTGCTCTCGAAAGCAGGTTGAAGATTGGCTTATTTTTCTCGTCGGGCACGAGCAGGCTTTTATGATGCCTCATTCTGACCCAATTAATTGCATTACGACTATCAGAATAAATAGGCAACGTGAGCCCGTTATTTTTGCAGAATGCGAGAGCGTGCACGATCGCGAGAAATTCACCCACATTATTGGTTCCATTTGCAAATGGTCCCTGTCTGAAAATCAGGCTTCGGTCGGCCGTATAAACGCCCTGGTATTCCATATCGAGCGTTCGGGTATTCCAGGCAGCGTCAACAGAAATACTGTCAATTATCGGTCCGCCGTTTTTGAAAAGGCCGGCAGACTTCGAAAGGGAAGACGATTTTTCGGCTGTTTCCCAGCCGTTTTCCAGAGCGTATTTCGCTTCCTCCAGATTGGGGAAGCTTTTATATCTGGCGGCCGGAAAACCCGTTATCTGGCGTTGACATTCCTCCCAGGTTTCATAGATTCCCGGTCTAAAGCCGTTTAAAACCACATAGAATTTTTTCTTCTTACTCGACATATTTAGTGCAGGTACAAATAAAAACAGGAAATCCTTTCGAGGTTATCCCTCTAAAGATAATTAAGGAAAGTAAAAGAAGAAAAAGATGTATTACCTGCGCCAGCCATTTCCGCCGCCTCTGTTGCCGCCGTCAGGACGTCCGCGATAGCCCGATCCGCCGGGATTGCTTCTATATCCGGATGATGGCCTTGAAGATGGTCTGCCTTCATTTCTGTCGGAAGCTGCTTTCACCACAAGAGGTTTTTTTCCAATAACAATTCCGGTAAGATGCTCGATAGCGTCTTTTCCGTCTGATTCGTTTTCCATGGTAACAAAGCCGAAACCACGGCTTTTCCCGGTTTCTTTATCCATTGCAACTTTTGCAGAAAGTGTTGGTCCAAATTTTTCAAAGATTTCCATCAATTCAGCATCATCGAGATCATATGGAAGACCGGCAACAAAAAGGTCCATATTAAAAGAATTTTTGTAAATGTACAGCAGGGAAAACTATTTTCATTTAAAGAATGATAAACGGAAATCCAAAATTCGAAAACCACTAAAATTATTATGCCTCAACGATATATCTTCCAACAAATTGGTTAGACCTGGAAAACCCCGGTTTTAAACTCGGCGATGTCCGGATTATGATCGGCCGCTGCCAATCCCTCCGAAATAACCAACCTCGTCATAACCGGATCAATAATTCCGTCCACCCAAAGCCTTGCCGCCGCGTAGTAGGGCGTGGTTTGTCTTTCGTATCTACCCTTTATTTTATCTAAGAGTGCTTTTTCTTCTTCCTGACCAATTTCCTCGCCTTTATGTTTTAAAGAAGAAACCTGAATCTGAAGCAAGGTTTTTGCCGCCTGCTCTCCTCCCATCACCGCAATCTTTGCCGACGGCCAGGCAAAAATAAACCTTGGATCGTAGGCCTTTCCACACATCGCGTAATTGCCTGCACCGAAACTGTTACCAACGATCACGGTAATTTTCGGCACTACCGAATTGGCTACCGCATTCACCAGTTTAGCTCCATCTTTTATAATACCTGAATGCTCACTTCTGCTGCCCACCATAAATCCTGTAACATCCTGCAAAAAAACCAGCGGGATCTTTTTTTGATTGCAATTCATAATGAAGCGTGCAGCTTTATCGGCACTATCATTATAAATTACGCCGCCTAACTGCATTTCTCCTTTCTTCGTTCGGCTGATCAATCTTTGATTGGCCACGATGCCTACGGCCCAGCCGTCGATCCTCGCATAGCCACAAAGGATTGTTTTTCCGTATTCTTCTTTAAACTGTTCAAACTCAGATTTATCAACAATTCTTTCAATAATCCCGAGCATATCGTACGGCTTGCTGTTGTTTTCATGCATAATGCCGTAGAGTTCATTCGGATCTTTTTCAGGCAATTCGGGCTTAACGCGGTTAAACCCGGCAACCGGCTCGTCACCCATTTTGCTGAAGATCTTTTTGATCTGATCGAGGCATTCTTCTTCGGTTTCAAATTTGTAATCCGCGATTCCACTGATTGCGTTATGGGTTTCGGCCCCGCCCAGCGTTTCCACATCAATGTCTTCGCCGATCGCGGCCTTTACCAGATAAGGACCTGCAAGAAAAATACTTCCTTTTCCTTCCACCATTAGCGTTTCATCGCTCATAATCGGAAGATAAGCGCCACCCGCCACACATGCCCCCATTACGGCTGCAATTTGCGTGATACCCATCGCACTCATTTTGGCATTGTTTCTAAAAATTCTTCCGAAATGTTCTTTATCGGGAAAGATTTCATCCTGCATCGGTAGAAAAACGCCGGCGCTGTCTACCAGGTAGATAATCGGCAAATTGTTTTCCATCGAAATTTCCTGTAACCGAAGATTCTTTTTGGCCGAAATGGGAAACCAGGCTCCCGCTTTTACCGTTTGATCATTGGCAACTATCACGCACTGTTTGCCGCTAACATACCCAATGCCTCCCACGGTGCCTCCGGCCGGACATCCGCCTTCTTCCGCATACATCTCAAATCCCGCAAATGCCCCGATTTCAATGAAAGGTTTGTTTTTATCGCGCAGATATTCTATCCTCTCCCTGGCAGTAAGTTTATTCCTGTCCCGCTGTTTTTGAATGGCTTTCTTTCCTCCACCCAGTTTTATTTTTTCAAGGTATTGCTCAGTCTGGCTTAAATTGAGCTTCATCCAATCTTCATTGCGGTTAAATTCAATATTCATATTCAGGAATTAGGCGGCAAAGATATGAAACTAACAGTAGTTAGGATTAGGGAAGAAATAAAAATGAAGGTCTAACGGACACTGCTGTCGGGAAAACTGTAAGTCGGGACGGTATCGGTAGAATCGGGAATTGGCGATGTGTTATCCTTGTAATTCATCACACTATCACCTCCGAGTCCGTTTTTGTATTCCTCCTTCTTTTCGCTGCTCGCACAGGAAAAAAACAACAACAGGCAGCAGGCAAATCCATAAATTTTGTTCATAATTTTTTATTAGACCGATACAAATTCCAGTCCATACTCAGCTTTTCATCAATTCAAAATTCTCATCCTTTTCAATCGATTCAAATGCATCAAAAATTTCTTTGGGAGGAAGATCGAGTTTTCTGATTCTGGTGTTCATCCACGCTCCATCCACGGTGATTGTTGCCGCAATGGTCTCGCCGTTTTTCACGATTTCATGCCGGATACTCCATCGGCTGAAATCTTCACGCGCTTTCAAAAGTTTCAGGTTGATTTCAGCAACATCACCAAAAACAATTTCGCGTTTGAAAACGCATTCTTCCCTGAAAAGGATGGGGCCAAACTGCCGATGCTGCATGTAGGCGGGAGTGATCTGATGTTCATTCAAAAATTTCAACCGTACAAAGGCCGCCCAATCGTAGTAAACCGAATGGCGTAAATGAAAATTAGGATCAAGATCGCTCCATCGAACTTCAACGCTCGTTTTAAAATCATTCATTCCCTAAAAATAGAAAAAATCGCATCACCTTACAACCGTCCGCGATAATAATCCAGGATGCGGGTACGCAAAACATAATCATATTTTGCAGAAATTAGGTTGATGCGGGAACGATCGTAATTATTTTTTGCAATCAGATAGTCAACGGAAGTTATTACACCGGCATTAAAACGAACCTCGGCCGAACGGAAGGATTCTCCATAGTCTTTCACCTGTTGCACCAATGTCTGATAGGTTTCAAATGCGGTTTTCATATTTACGAATGCCTGTTCGATCTGGTGTTGCAACTGCGTTTTTGTGGTCATTTCGTCGAATTCTGTTTTCCTTTGTTCGATCTCCGCCTTTTTGATCAGCGCACGAGTTTGATTGCCGGTTAAAATAGGAATGCGAAGGCCCACACTCACGTTGCTGTTGAAGTTGTTTTTCCATTGCGTTCCGTAGGGAATTCTTTTTTCCGTAAAATTGTTTTGCGTAGCATAGACCGGAAGTTTGTCATTATTAAACCACACATATTGTCCGGTTTCTACCTGCGAACTGCCGTCGGGAATGGCGATAGTGGCGGCATTGGAATAATTTGTTCCTAATCCTCCGTTGAGTGAAATACTGGGAAAAAGCTGGCCTTTTGCAGATTTCAGTGCATATCCTGCACTTTGTTTCCGCAGCGTGGCTGATTTCACCAATGCAAGGTTTTCTTCTGCCTGCTGATAGATATCCAAAGGACCTGCGTCATAGAAAACAATATTTTCTCCGGCTTCAATTTTCTTTGCCGTAAAGCCGGGCTGGTAAGGAATGTTCATAAGTTGCATCAGTGTTACTTTTGAAGTTTCCAATGCATTTTTCAGGCTGATAACATTCAATTCATCCGATCCCAACTGTCCTTTTGTATCGTAAAAAGTAGCCGGTGCAATGGCGCCGCTTTGATTCATGATGTCGAGTCTTTTAACCTGGCTTCGTGTTACATCAGCCTGTTGCAATGCGGCTGTGAGCTGCTCATCATTCCTCAATACTTCCAGATAAGCAAGAATGATATTGATCGTAATGTTTTCCTTCTGTTGTTGCCAGTCCATTTTATCGGCCTCATAATTCAGTCTGTTTGCCTTAATATTATTGTTGATGGCACCTGCGCGCCACAAAGGCAAACTTGCATTCAAACCGTAGTTGGCGAAAGTCAAATTTTGATTTATATAGCTATTGGTAAATGGATCGATTCCCCTACCCTGGCTGATACCATGATTGATATCGCCGGTCACATACGGCAGCCGGTTGCCTTTAGCAACCATTACATCTGCTTCATCAGCCTGCATTTGAATACGGCTGTAGTAGATGTCTTTATTATACTTCAGGGCGGTATCGATACATTGTTGCAGCGAATACACAACGGGTGACACTTCGTTTTGCGCCCCGGCTTTCTTAAAGGAAAGGAGGCAAAGGAAAACCGCGGTAAGAAATAAATCCCTTTTTATTGTTGAAATCTTGTTCATGGTTTTATCGTTTTCAAATCAGCGCTAAAATTTATCAGCTTGTTTCTCTACTATCTGTTCTATTCTTCCGTCCATCAGATGAATGATTCTTGAACCATATTCAGCATTTTTTTCTGAATGTGTAACCTGAATGATGGTTACTCCTTCTTCTTCGTTCAGCTTTTTAAACAACTCCATGATCTCCTCACCTTGTTTTGAGTTGAGGTTTCCGGTGGGTTCATCGGCGAGGATCAATTTTGGATTGGCAATCAGCGCTCTCGCTATTCCCACGAGTTGTTGCTGACCACCGGATAACTGTGTTGGAAAAAGATCTTTTTTTCCTACCATTTGAAAGCGGTCGAGTATGTCGGCCACCATTGCCTTCCGTTCAGAAGTTTTTATTCCATGATAAATTAAAGGCGTTTCAATATTTTCATAAACCGTTAACTCGTCAATCAGATGATAGGCCTGAAAAACAAAGCCAATGTATTGCTTATACAGTTTTGAACGCTGCTTTTCCTTGAGTTGCAACACCGGCTCACCTAAAAAAGTATATTCGCCCTCATTTGGATCGTCGAGCATTCCGATTACGTTGAGCAGGGTTGACTTTCCCGAACCCGAAGGACCCATAATTGAAATAAATTCACCTTCGGCCACATCAAGGTGTATATCTTTTAAAATAAAATTCGGAACACCACCAATGTTTACCCATTTTGATATCCGTTTCAATTCTATCATAAACTTATTGTTTGACCGTGAAAGAATAGAAATATGTGCCATTGTCGTAGTTGATTGATTTACAGCAATTTACGTTTATTTTTTCTACTAAAGTGTTCGATAATGATACAAGATTTGTTCTCTATCGAACAGCCGTGCTGAAGGTATAACAGGCAGCACTGAAAAAGGCCGTTCCGGTGAATGGAAACGGCCTTTGCCTATAAAAATTCAGTGTTTATTTATACAGGCATTCGTAATACTGGTGCGCCATTCTGTTGCTGTCAAAATGAAAACGCACGTCATTCATTCCATTCTGAACGATATTTCTCCAGGTATCGAACTCATCGTAATAGGTCGGCAGAATCTGCTGTTCGAGGATGTCGTACAATTGGTTGAGGTCATATTCATCCTGTTCCTGCACCGTCATATTATCGTAATCGGCTTTAGGAATTACAAATCCGTTATTGGCATTATCGATGAATTCGGGTATCCATCCGTCATCGGTTGAGAAGTTAACCGCGCCGTTCATGGCAGCGGTCATCCCACTCGTTCCGGAAGCTTCCCTTGGAACACGCGGATTATTCAACCACACGTCTGCCGCCTGTTTCAATCTTTTACTCAACGCTAATTCATAGCCGATTAAAACCGCAACGTTTTTGTATTTTTTACTCAGGTGAACAAGATTGTTGAATTGCGTAATAGCCGGATAGTCGACGGGATAAGGTTTTCCGGCCCAGATAATCTGTACCGGATACTTTTTGCCGCTGATAAGCTTTTCAAATCTTTCGGTATCATGCGTAATCATGTCGGCCCGTTTGTATCCCGCAAAACGTCTGGCCCATACAATCGTTAAGATCGATGGGTTGAAGATTTTGCCAGTCTGATCTGCTACAATTTCAAAAGCCCTTTTCTTCAGATAATGTTTCCGGTCGTCAAACAGCCAGTCATTTTCGGACTCCTTGGATTTGTATAACATTTTGTCGGCCCAATACTTCCAGTTTTGCGCATTGGTAATGGAAATAATTTCGCATATGCCTTCGTATTTGCTCCACATTTTCCGGGCAACTTCACCATGCAGCTTTGAAACGCCGTTTGCCAGTTTTGCAAGCCGCAAGGCAGCGAGCGAGTGGTTGAACTGATCGTCCTGCATGCCTGTGATTCTTCTTACTTCATCGATGCTGAGTCCGCAGAAATAGCTCATTTTGCTGCACAGATACAAATCGTGTTTTTCGTTTCCGGCCTCCTCGGGTGTATGTGTGGTGAAGACAAGATGTTCTTTTACTTTTTCAACGCTTTTAAATTTGTCAAGCAGGTAAAAAGCCGATGAAATTCCATGTGCCTCATTGAGATGATAAAGATCAGGATTGAAATTTAGCTCGTCAATCAGCTTGGCGCCGCCTACTCCCAATAAAATGAACTGTGCGATTTTCGTTGCAACATTTGCATCATACAACCTGTGGCTGATGGTTTGAGATACGTAATCGTTTTCAGGAAGATCGGTACTTAATAAAAAAACGGGAGCGGTATTGAATGTGGTGGGGTTGAGGTAATACGCTTTTACCCAAACCGGATGATCATGAATATTGATCTGAAATTTGATTCCCGTGTCTTCAAGGAAGCTGAATGATTTTTCCATCCAGGTGACCTGCAACGTCTGATCCTGATTTCTGGCCTGATCGTAATACCCGTATTTCCATAAGATTCCTATTCCAACCATATTCTGCTTCAGTTCATAAGCACTCCGCATGTGTGATCCTGCAAGGAAACCCAATCCGCCACTGTAAATTTTTAATGGTTGATGAATGGCAAATTCCATTGAAAAGTAAGCGACTTTCTTGGAATATTCTTTGTCGATTTTATAGGGAACTTCAAAATTTCTAAAATCCATATGAATTAATCTCTTTTAAAAAGACGGCAATTTATACTATATTTTTTAAAATGTATTTTCCACACATTCTCACTACCGATTATGTGGTGAAGAAAAGAATTAAAGGAAAGCGGATGATCCTCTTTTTAAAATTTAAGCTTCATTTAAAACCGGTAAACGGAAATATCATTTCTGTTTCACCTTTTCCGCAGCTTCTTTTTTCTTTTCCTTTTTTAAGGGATAAGTATCGTTGAAATAACATTGGATACCGCGATGGTTGCCGCAGTTGTTTTGTTCTTTAACTTTCAGATGCCTTTCTTCAAAGGTGAAATCGATGACACAAATATCGCCGTTTTCGCTGTAGAAACCGTGCTTTTCATCCCGCATATGTAGCACGCCCTTCAACTCGCCACTGCATCCGTTTGAATTTTCGAAGTGGATAAAGAAAATATATTTTCCCGGTCCCGATCCGTCGCGCAACGAAATGAAATTTCTTTTATTTTTTACATAGTCACCGCTGTATTTAAACGTTCGCGGAAGCGTATCAATCGGATTAATGATGCTGTCTTTATCCGTTTCTTCATTCGAATCATTTACCACCTTCATAAAATCGCGTAATCCTGCATTGTAGGCATAGCCGTTTCTCGTATAAACAACTTCTTTGTCTTTATTCACCTTCTGCCGGCTAAGCATAAACGTGGGTTCTGAAGTAATGGAAAGTTCATGACGGTATCCGTCTGTATACTTATTCTTCAACAGTTCAATAGAAGCGAGATAATTATTGTTTTTTCCGGAAAATAAGAAAGCTATTAAACTGGTATTCTTCCTTTCGGAAATATTTGCAAGCAAATACTTTTCCTCACCGGAAACAATCTTCCCCACCGGACGGATTGAGAGATGAGCGGAATCTTTTGCAGAGATTTTCTGCATGATACTATCGGGAACAAACTGGTTAAACACGAAATAGCTTATGGCGGCCGTATCTCCGGTTTTATTAAGATTGGAATCAACCAGTTTATATGGAAGCTTTAAATCCGGAAACGCTTCCAGCAATTCCGGAAAATCGATCTTCTCATTGCCCTGAAGCGACTTTTTTTTTGGCTTGCATCCAAAGAATAACAGAAGGACGACACAGGCAATTGACAATTTCTGCATGAAGGAAAAGTTTTTATAAAAATATTCATAATCCGACAGTATTTCGCCAGAATTTTTTAGATTTGCCTAAAAATATTTTGTGACATGCCTAACTTTTCAGAATCTGAAGAGAATTATATAAAGCACATCTACCATCTGCAGCATGCCTCGGGAAGTGTTTCAACAAACGCACTTGCTGCCTCCCTTCAGGCAAAACCGGCTTCTATAACGGATATGCTTAAAAAACTGAAGGCCAAGAAATTGTTGCAATACGAACCCTACCGGGAATTCCAATTAAGCACGCAGGGAAAAAAGCTGGCGGTGAACATTATTCGCAAGCATCGCTTGTGGGAGTATTTTTTAGTGAAGAAATTAAACTTCGGATGGGATGAGGTGCACGATCTGGCGGAACAGCTCGAACATATTGACAGCAGAGAACTGGTGGATAAATTGGAAGCCTACCTCGGTTTCCCGGAATTTGATCCGCACGGAGATCCTATTCCTGACAGTAACGGAAAAATCGTTTATCAAAGGCAAATGAATCTTACAGAACTGCCGTTCCACACGACAGGAGAAGTAACTTCAGTGGGAAATCAAACCTCCGAACTGTTGGAAGTTTTAAGAGATAAGCAGATCGAAATCGGAACAAAACTGCAACTGATTAAAAAGTTTGCTTTTGATAATTCATATGAAATAAAGCTCGAAGATCAGCCCGCCTTTAATATAAGTGAAATGCTTGCCCGGGCGCTATTTGTAAAAATTGATGAAGAAACCAACAAATGAAGAAGGAGAAATACTTTGAAGCCTCATTAGGAGAGGTCAACAGCACCGTTGATACCACCAACAAAAAGGGAATTAACAAAATATTGCCGTTTTTAGGACCGGCCTATCTCGTAAGCGTAGGTTATATGGATCCGGGAAACTGGGCTACCGACCTTCAGGGTGGCGCCCGCTTTGGATACCAGCTGATCTGGGTTTTGTTGATGAGCAACATCATGGCGTTGTTACTGCAAAGCTTGAGTGTGCGGTTGGGCATCGTGAGAAGGCGTGATCTTGCCCAGGCCAATCGCGAAGAATATCCTGCGGTGGTCAATTTTTGCCTCTATATTTTAGCCGAACTTGCAATCGCGGCCTGCGATCTCGCAGAGGTATTGGGAATGGCCATCGGCCTCCACTTATTAACCGGCATTCCGATCATCTATGGCGTCTTTCTTACCGTATTAGATACGTTTATCCTGCTGTTTCTTCAAAATTACGGGATCAGAAAGATGGAAGCTTTCATTATCTCCCTGGTTGCCGTGGTGGGATTTTCATTTCTGATAGAATTGTTTTTCGCAGCTCCCGATTTGGGGGAGGTCGCAAAAGGATTTGTTCCCACCCCACTCGATAACGAAGCCCTTTATATTGCGGTTGGAATTATTGGTGCAACCGTAATGCCGCACAATCTTTATCTGCATTCAGCCCTCGTGCAAACGCGAAAAATACAGCCTGGTTCAACCGGAATAAAAAAGGCACTGAAATATAATTTTATAGATACCACAATTGCCTTAAATGCTGCCTTTTTTGTAAATGCGGCTATCCTCGTGCTCGCCGCTTCCGCCTTTTTTGCCACTGGAAATACGCAGGTCGCGAGAATTGAGGAAGCACACCAGCTATTGGAGCCGATGCTCGGAAGCACGATTGCTCCTCTCCTTTTCGCAATCGCATTGATTGCAGCCGGACAAAGCAGTACGGTCACGGGCACCCTCGCGGGCCAGATTGTGATGGAAGGCTATCTGCATCTGAGAATCAGTCCGTGGATAAGACGGCTGCTCACAAGACTTATCGCCATCATTCCGGCGGTGATTGCAATCATTGTCTATGGCGACAATGAAATTGATGATCTGCTGGTATTAAGTCAGGTAGTGTTGAGTATTCAACTTGGATATGCTGTTATTCCACTCATTCATTTTGTGAGTGATAAAAAAACGATGGGGAAATTTGTGATTGGTTTTAAAACGAAGGTTTTTGCGTGGATAATTGCAGCCGTGTTGATCTTCTTAAACATCCGGCTCGTGGCAGAAGAGTCGATGAAGATCTTTGAAAGCAATGACAGCATTTTTGTAAAGATCCTGACCGGATTGGTGATACTCTTCCTCGCCTGGCTGTTTATCATGATGGCACTATTGCCCGTGATTAAGAAGCGGAAACAAAAAAAATCCGTTGAATTGCACAGCAACCAGCAGCCCCTCGTGATTTCGGAGGTTCCGGAAATTAAAAAGGTAGCGATCGCACTCGATTTCAGTAAAAATGATCAGCAGCTTATCAATTATGCCATTGCACAGCGCCATAAATCGTCGTCTTATCTATTGTTGCATATTGTGGAAACGGTATCTGCGACTTACCTTGGAAATGCGGCAGACGATTATGAAACCCAAAAAGATCTGCAGCGGCTGCAAACCTACGCCGGCGAACTGCGCTCACTTGGGTATTCTGTGGAGGTTCAACTCGGCTTCCATAACCGGGTATCTGAAATCATCCGGATTGTGAAAGAACATAAAATCGATCTGCTCGTGATGGGTGCGCACCGGCATATGGGACTGAAGGATGCTATTTATGGCGAAACGGTGGACAGAGTGCGGCACCGTTTATCGATTCCCGTTTTAATCGTAAATCCGGAATCAAAATAAAAGAGAACAGAAATTTTTCTTGCCGTTCAGAAGCGTAACGTTGGGTTAAAAGATATATCTTGGACTGAAAGTTTTAATCCTCCTAAATTATTATTTTTATCTGATGAAAGTACAAACGATAAATTTTCCAAGCGTTTTTGAAACGGCTTTCGGAAGTTCAGAAAATTCTTCCAAAGATCTGTTGAACGGATTGAAAATAAAGAAGGACAACAGTTGGTACCTGGTGGGTAATCTGGCAAAGGTAGGCGGCGTAAATCCCGGCAGGATTACAAATGCCTCCCCAAATGAAGAGGATTTCGAAATTTTATTTAAAGCTGCTATTTTAAGTGTAATCGATAAGGTGAAACAACCGCTCTACGTTACCATGGGATTTCCGTTTTCAACTTTCAATGTATATAAGCAACCCGCTTCCGCATTTCTAAGTAAAAAGCATTTTCTTACCGAATATGATACGCAAACTTTTCATGTAAACGGTACGATCAAGAAGAGCATGTACGATATCGAAAACTTTGAGATCATTCCCGAAATTGTCGGTTGTGTGATCGGATTGAAGAAAACGGTTCCCACTCCTCAAAATAATTTCATCACCATAAGCTTTGGCTTCGGAACCGTAGAAGGCGGAATGGCAAATGCCGACGGGCTGATACACCGGACCTGCTTCAGTTCGCATGGAATTCAATATGCGATCAATAATCTGAGTAAGGAGCTGAGCAAAAAATACTTCCTTGATATGAAAAATGAACACCAGCTTGATGATGCGTTCATGAAAGGATCGTTTTTCACGGAACGCAAAAAAGTTGACATCTCTGAGATGCGCGCAGAGGTATTAAGACAGTATTATAAAGATGTGGTTTCTCCGCTTATGCGGAAATACTTCACCAACAACGATCTTGAAAATTGCGATAAGATTTACCTGATGGGCGGAGGCGCTTATTACAATGATTTGACCAATGCTTTCATGGAGGATTTCAAAGACTTTATTCCGGTGGAAATTGCACCCCAACCCGAGAACCTGGCCAGTGTGGGATACCTGTACAATTCGCTCCGCATTTCAGATAACAAAAAGCAAAACAGTATTGGAATCGATCTCGGAAATGCCAGTTCCATCATTTCCATTTTCGATCAGGATGCCGTTTCATTTCAAAATCCCCCTGTTAAAAAGCCATGATCAAATTATTAAACAACTTGATGCCGAAAAAGGCTTCCCATTATTTATTTCCGAAGGAAGTGCAAATCAAAGGAGACATTTCTTCTTCCATTTCAGGTCATATAGACGGAACAGTGGAAGGAAATGTACGAACCGAAGGCGACCTTACAATCAACGTAAATGCATTGATCAGAGGCGACGTATATGCGAATGATTTGCTGGTTCAGGGAAAAATATACGGTAATATTTATTGTCTGGGAAAAATTGTCTTTTCAAACGGCAGCTATCTGAAAGGAAACGCTTCGGCCGCTATTTTGGATGTGCAGGCCGGAGCAATTGTGGAAGGCATCCTTAAAAAGACCGCCGCAGTAGATACACCTGTCGTTATCCCCGAAATCATTTCCGATGATGAAGTAAGGTCAGATTTTACGCTCAAGCAACCAAATCAATCGTCTTCTGAAAACTGGTTTTAAAATTTATAATAACGTATCCGAAACCGTTTTCTCAATCAGTTTCTTCCAGGCGGCTTTCGTGCGTTGAAACTCATCAAAATGGGCCGGCGTCCTTTTCCTGAATTTCTGAAATTCTGTAAGCGTATTTGAAAACTGGTTCGTCTTAAAGAAGGCGTTCAGTTTAGGAATTACAAATAATAGCCGTTCATAAATATTCTTCATGATTTCCTCATAATGCTCCGGATTGGTGATGTAAGTCATTAACGGTTTATACCTGATCCATCCGATTGTTGCACTGATAAAGCGTTTCAGGATTGTACCCGAAGAACTTTCGATCGGTTCAAGCGTTACCGGCAAAACGCCATTCAGGATGTTCTTATACAACAAAAATCCGTCGTGGAAGGTGTAACACGGAACTTTCAGCAATTTGAGATCAGAAAGGCTGGTACTCATAAAGGTGTCTTCACCTCTTGCTCCCGGCGGATTATAAAAAGGCGGAAGTTTGCTGGCGCTTTTTAGGTTGAAACAAAGGTTGGCACCCGAAATGAATTTCATTCCGTTTTCTTCCGGAACTTCCCAGGTTTTCGGGTGGTTGATAATATATTCGTCGGCATAGGTGACGCCTGCATTTTCGATCATATTTTGCCGGATTCCTTCCCAGGAGACGATATCATTGCTAATCGCTTCAATGAATTCACGGAAATCATTTTCGGTTAGGGTTTCATCAAACTTTACGTATGGAATGGGAGAAATATAACCGCAATGGTATCCATGTGTAATATCGGCTTCGGAATTATATTTCAAATGGGTACCGATTACGCTTTGTCCCATCCACATAATTTTTCCGAACTCATTTTTTATGGTAGCAATCGGATATTCATCATCATCGATAAAGATCAGTTTATCCATTTTGTGTTTGATGGCAAAATAGGTTACGACGTTTCTTTTTTTGGCGTAACCTTCTCCAAAGAGCAATTCTGCTTCTTCGGCATTTAAGATGCCTTCGGCAATCAGGTGATCAACTTCCTTTTTAACTTCGGCTGTCCCAAAAAAATGCAGCGAATCAACCATCGCTGCAAGTTCAGGCGGCACGTTTTTATAATCGCTGATCTGGGTTTTGAAATACTTCAGATCATAACTCACGAAAATATTCAGTCTGATATTTTTATCGCTCACCAGTCCATGCTCTACCCAGTTATTTATGTACGAACGCAAAACGTTTTGAAAATGTTTTCGTCCCGTAACAAAACCAATTGCTACATTCAATGCCATAGTGAAAATTTAAAAAAGGCAATGCCTTCTTATGCCTGCAAATATAGGTCAATTAAAAAAAGAGACCGTTTCATTTACCTTCGCAGTACTGTTCGCAATAGAAGTAGTAGTGGCAGGCACAAGCCCAAGTTGCGGGGATACCTCCTTTTCCTTAAACCATCGGATAAGCAGAATAGATAAAACGGAAAGCAATAAAATCAGGATCACCGTAAGAATTATCCACCAGATATTTTTTATCTTCCATGATCGTCTTCTGTCTTTCCGGTTTTTCAGATTCTTTTGAAGGCTGTTATTGATTTGCGATACCAGCTCTTCCCTTTTCTTTTCCGACGGGATTTGTTGCAAACCTTCCAGCGCATCATTGATAAAGGGCGAATCAGCCATTGCTTCTTCAACCGCATGCTTTTCCTCCTCACTCAATTCATCCTTAAGGTATTTTCTGAGCTGATCTTCATCAACCTTATCCTTTCCGGCAAATATTTTACTCAGATCATCCATTGACGGCTAACTTTTTTTGTATAATATTTTTTAAGTTCCTTTTTCCATTCTGAATGAAACTTTTCACCTGCAACAAGCTAAATCCCGTTTTCTCCGAAATCTCAGCATAGGTTTTCTTCTCAAGATAAAATAAAGTTACGCAGGCTTTTTGTTCAGCATTCAATTCATTTAAAGATTGTCCCGTAAGTTTCAGCAATTGATCCTTTTGAATGGCCGACATCAGCGGCTCCTCTTCAGGCTTTTCATAATCAACCGTTTCAGTTGAAATAGTATGGTACTTATTTCGCAATTTCATTAAACAATGATTTCTTGCAATCGTATACAACCAGCCTTTAAAATAGTCGACCTTATATTTTGGAAGTTCGGTAATCACTTTCAAAAATATCTGTTGCACGGCATCCTTCGCCTCTTCTTCATTTTTCAAATACTTCATGCACAATCCCAATAACAGCAAGGTGTAATTCTCAAGCAGTTGACCGAGGTGCTTGTTGTCGCCCGTATCATAATATTTTTGCAGCAGATCCTGATCACCGGTATTTCCTGAAATTTGTTCGTCCACGCTTTAAATTAATGATTTTTTTTAGGATGCATGATTTCCAAAATTCCATAATTTACGGTGCATATGGAAAAACTGCTTTGCATCACCGCCATTTGTCCGTTAAGAAAATTTCCCTCCTACGAGTCAGAAATTGTAAGCCAGCTTTTGTTTGGAGAAACAGCGGTCTTACTTGGGCAGGACAAAGATTTTTATAAGATCAGATGTGAGTTTGATGAATATGAGGGATGGTGCATGAGTAATCAGGTTGATCATCTCCTTTCTGAAACACCGGTTTTGAAGGGATATGTAACGAACCACTTTTATTGGGGATTTTTAAACGGCAAGACAATCTATCTTCCGGTAGGAAGTCCAGTCATTGAAGACATTCAGTCCGAAAATTATATTTTAAGCTTCCCACAACAAAATTACCTCTCGGTAAATGATTTTACCGCATCCGCAGAGGAAGTAAACCATTTTTCTCATCTGCTTGAAAACGTTCCCTATCTCTGGGGCGGAAGAAGCAGCTATGGCATTGATTGCAGCGGATTTGCGCAACAGGTTTTTAAATTCATGGGAATCAACCTTCCCCGTGATGCTTATCAACAGGCCGGCAAAGGTGAAACGGTAAGCGGACTCGAAAACGCAGTAGCCGGCGATCTCGCATTCTTCAGCAGCGAAGACAGCATTACGCACGTCGGTATTATTTTAAACTCCTCCTCAATCATTCATGCAGCGGGATACGTACATACAGATCGCATCGATGAAAACGGCATCATTCATTTCATCAGCGGAAAACGAACACACAAACTGCACTCCATAAAACGGCTGTTTTAAAAGTCGGAACTTCCTTTTTAACCTTCGTCCAATTCCAATCATTTGAAGAATAACAATATATTTGAGGCACATCTATAACAGGAGTTATGCAGGAAGAGGAAGGAAAAGTTCCGGTATTTGAAAGTTGGGCAACCTGGTATTATCTCGTATTGGGATTTTTGGTTGTTCTCATTTTGTTTTTTTATTGGTTCACTAAATATTTTTCATGAGTAATGCCGACTGGATTGTTTTATTGATTACCCTTTCGGGAATTGTAGCTTATGGCTTGTATAAAAGCCGGACGTCAAAAAACCTGGAAGGATATTTTTTAAGCAATCGTTCTCTGCCGTGGTACATGGTATTGTTAAGCATAATGGGAACGCAGGCGAGTGCCATCACCTTTTTATCTGCACCGGGTCAGGCATTTACAGACGGGATGCGTTTTGTGCAATATTATTTCGGATTGCCGCTTGCCATGATCGTGATCAGCATCAGTTTTGTTCCGATGTTTAAACGGCTTAAGGTATTTACCGCCTATGAATACCTTGAGCAACGGTTTGACCTAAAAACCCGGAGCTTCACTTCCTTTCTGTTTCTTCTTTCTCGGGGATTCTCCACGGGAATAAGTATTTATGCCCCTTCCATTATTCTGTCTTCCCTTCTCGGTTGGGATATTTTCTGGACCAATATTTTCATGGGCGGCATCCTCATCATCTATACCGTGAGTGGCGGAGCGAAGGCAGTGGCCTATACGCAACAACTTCAGCTCGTAATCATTTTTTCAGCCATGGCCATTGCAGGATATTACATTGTTCACACCATGCCCGCCGATGTCAGTTTTTCAGATGCCCTGAAAATCAGCGGTGCATCCGGAAAATTGAATGTGATAACTACGGGAGTCCACGAGAATGGGTTTGACTGGAATGATAAATACAATTTGATAAGCGGGATCATCGGCGGATTTTTTCTTGCATTATCCTATTTCGGAAGCGATCAAAGCCAGGTGGGAAGGTATCTCACGGCAAAAAATACAACGGAAAGCAGAATGGGTCTATTGATGAATGGACTGGTGAAAATACCCATGCAATTTCTCATTTTGTTGCTTGGCGCCCTGCTTTTTACGTATTATCAATTTAACACAGGTCCCGTATTTTTTAATTCCGCCGTCAATAATTCGGTCTATGAAACCCGCTATGGCGACAGTCTGAAACAACTCGAAAACCAGTTTCAGCGGCTTTCTGACCATCAGGGAAATATTGCGACGGCTTATTTGAGTGCGCTGGATGTAAATGAAAATGAAGCAGCGCTCTGGAAAGACAGTCTTCAGAAGACCAACAGCAGAATTGCCGGCCTGCGACAGGAATACAAGAGCTATTTAAAAAAAGCAGATTCATCCATTGATATCAATGATACCAACTACATCTTCATCCGGTTTGTGATCGATCACCTGCCGAAGGGATTGGTGGGATTATTGATCGCCATCATTTTCCTTGCTTCCTGGGGATCAATAGCTGCCGCTTTAAATAGCCTGGCAAGCAGTTCGATGGTCGATTTTTATATTCGTTACAAGAAGCATGAGGTGCATCCGGATGAAAATTTTGAGGAATTGAAAAAGTATAAGCAATCAAAATGGTTCACCCTGTTCTGGGGCATTTTTTGTATTGCAGTAGCAGAATTCAGCAATAAGCTGGGGAGCCTGATAGAGGCAGTAAACGTGTTGGGTTCTCTGTTTTACGGCGTCATTCTCGGCATCTTCCTCGTTGCTTTTTATTTGAAAAGAGTTGGAGGAAATGCGGTTTTCATTGCAGCGATCATATCCGAAATTCTGGTGGTGGCGCTATTCATTTTAGATTATCAGGGAACCATCGGTCTCGGATTTTTATGGTTGAATGTCGTCGGCGCATTGGGAGTGGTCCTGTTTTCATTATTGATGGAACAATTCAATCCCCGGTTAAAAATCAAAACTGAGGCTTAGAGATTATCTGAATTTTTCAAATACTCTTTTTCGTGCTTTTAATATGTGCTTAAATTGAAGTAGGTTTGTAGCCCTAAAAAGCAGGAATATGATTGAAATAAAAGTTCCTTCGGTTGGAGAATCAATTAATGAAGTAACGCTCTTGAAATGGATCAAAAAAGACGGTGAATATGTTGACCGCGACGAGGTGATTGCAGAATTGGAAAGCGAAAAAGCAACCTTCGAAGTAAATGCAGAACAAGCCGGCAAGCTAAAAATTATCGCACAGGAAGGAGATACCCTTCATGTGGGAAGTGTATTGGCACATATTGACGAAAACGCGGCCGATCCTGCTGCCACAGCCTCCGAAAAGCCGCAGGAAGCAAAGACCGAAACACCAACTGAAAAATCTCCTGCAACACAATCTGAAAAGGAAACACAAAACACCATAAATGAGCCCGCAGGCCATCCCGGAACAACGATAATCGCACCTTCAACGGAAGCCGATAACAGCTCTAAAGAAGTAAAAGCAAGTCCCGTAGCCTCGGCCATCATCGCTGATAAAAAACCCGATGTGGGATCTATAAAGCCTTCCGGACCGGGTGGGAAAATTCTTAAAAACGACGTCCTGGAGGCACTGGCCAATCCGGGCAAAAAAGCCTTCGAAGGTCAACAACTTTTCAGCCGTAATGAAAGAAAAGTAAAGATGACCAATCTTCGGAAAACCATCAGCAGAAGGCTGGTGGAAGCCAAAAACACCACCGCCATGTTAACCACTTTTAATGAAGTGGATATGACGGAAATTATGGCCATCAGGAAGAAAAATAAGGAAGCCTTTCAAAAGGCGCATGGTGTTGGTCTTGGTTTTATGAGCTTTTTCGCAAAGGCCTGTTCCATTGCGCTCAGCGAGATTCCGCAGGTGAATGCCTACCTTGATGAGGACGTTCTCATTTACCACGATTATGCCGATATCAGCATTGCCGTATCAACGCCACGAGGATTGACCGTTCCTGTCATCAGAAATGTCGAAAGCCTGAGCATGGCTGACATCGAAAGAAAAGTGATCGAACTGGCGACAAAAGCAAGGGATTCGAAATTGACGATGGAAGAATTGCAGGGAGGAACTTTCACGATTACCAATGGCGGCGTTTTCGGCAGCTTAATGAGTACGCCGATCATCAATATTCCACAAAGTGCAATTCTCGGAATGCACAAGATCCAGGAACGACCAATGGTAATTGATGGAAAAGTAGAGGTTCGCCCAATGATGTATGTTGCATTAAGCTATGACCACCGGGTGATCGATGGAAAAGAAAGCGTAACATTTTTAGTGCGCGTTAAAGAATTACTCGAAGATCCTGCGCTCTTACTTTTAGGAAAAGATCCGGTAAAAGCGCTTCTGGAATTATAACAGAAAGATGGCTGCAAATGATGCGGCCATTTTTTTCAATCATTGTACGAGCTAATTGAGGATGAGTTCTGCACACAAGAAACGAGTGGAAAGTTATTTTAGACAAGCTATTTTTTTGGTAAAAGAATATGCAGGAGAAGTTCCTTTTTCAATTTTCATAAAACAATTTTTTTCGGAGCACAAAAAATTTGGATCGAAAGACCGGAAAGCAATAACTGCCTTATGTTACAGCTATTTCAGACTGGGACAATCCCTGAGAAGTGCAGGCGATGAAGATCGAATGAAAACCGCGATTTTTTTATGCGATCCTCCGGTAGAAGGAGCACCTGAAATCTTACCGCAAAACTTCGCTGAAAAAATCAGACTTCCGATCGATAAAAAAATAAAGTTCCTGTCCGATATTCAACCAGAATTCGACGCATCAGAAATTTTTACTTTTGCAGGCACAAGCGACGGAATTGAAAAAACCGCATTTTCCATTTCACATCTCATTCAACCCGATCTTTTTATTCGGCTTCGACCAAACAAAAAAGAAAAGGTGATCTCGTCTTTAAACCGCGCAGCGATTCCCTTCGAACAGATCGAAGACGATTGCGTTGCACTTCCAAACGGCGTAAAACTCGAAGAGGCGTTACAAATCAATACCGATGTGGTGATCCAGGATTTGTCGAGTCAAAACATCAAAAATCTTCTTGAAGTTATTCCAACGAAAAATCCACTTACCATTTGGGATTGTTGCGCGGGTAGCGGAGGCAAATCGATACTCGCAACCGACCATCTTCGGGTGGCTGCATTGTACGTGTCAGACATCCGAAAATCAATTCTGATCAACTTAAGGAGCCGGTTGAAGGAAGCAGGATTGAAACAACCACACATCTTCGAAGCCGATCTTTCAAAAGGACCGGCCAGATTGAATACGAAATTTGATCTTATCATTTGCGATGTGCCCTGCACGGGGAGCGGTACCTGGGGACGGACGCCGGAAAACCTTAGCCACTTTAAGGAAGAGGAAATAGCCCGATACAATGATCTTCAAAGGAAGATTGTGACAAATGTTTCCGCCTCGCTCAAAAAAAATGGCTGGCTTTTATACGCTACCTGTTCGGTCTTCAGGAAGGAAAATGAAGATATGGTCGAATTCATCGAAAAAACAATGCAGTTGCGACTGATCAAATGCTCGGTGCTGAAAGGTTACGATAAAAAAGCCGATACTTTATTTGCAGCAATTTTTCAATCAGACAATTGATTGAAATTTTCCATAAAATAATGAACAGCAAGTTCGTATCCTTTTACCCCTAAGCCGCTGATCGTTCCACGGCATTTGGCGGAAACATAGGAAAGTTTCCGAAAATCTTCGCGGTCAAAAATATTGCTGATGTGCACTTCCACTACGGGAATGGAGATAGCTGCCACTGCATCGCCGATAGCAACTGAAGTATGGGTGTATCCTGCAGGATTTAGAATGATGGCATGATGGTCCAACTGAAGTTGTTGCAACCGGTTGATTATTTCTCCCTCAATATTGGATTGGAAGTAAGTAAATTCTGTCCGCGGAAACTGTTCTTTCAATTGCAGCAGATATTCTTCGAAAGTCAGAGTGCCATACAGGTGCGGCTCCCGCTTTCCCAATAAGTTTAAATTCGGCCCGTTGATAATTCCGATTTTCATGGTGTAAATGTTGGTCCAAAATTATCTATCCAATGTGATAGAATGTAGCTTAATCTTCTTATTTTTTCAACCGTAAATAATTATAGAGATTTGTAACCAAATTAACAGGGCTCAATTTATGGAACATCTTTACTATACCTATTATCAAAGTCCTGTTGGCCTGCTTAAACTTGGCGGCACCGAACAGTACATTTGTGAATTGAGCTTTGTTGATGCACAGGAGCAGATTATCCATGGTGAACCGGGTATCAGCGATATTCTACATCAGTGTACCGAACAGCTGATCGAGTTTTTCAACGGGAAAAGAAAACAGTTCGATATTCCCGTATGGCAAGCCGGCACTCCGTTTCAGCAAAAAGTATGGAATGAACTGTTGAACATTCCGTTCGGAAAAACCATCAGTTATTTCGAGCTCGCAAAAATGCTGGGAGATCCGAAAGTCATAAGAGCCGCTGCTTCTACCAACGGCAAAAACAACATAGCCATCATCGTTCCCTGTCACCGTGTAATTGGAAGCGATAAAAGTCTGACTGGCTATTCAGGCGGTCTTTGGAGAAAGAAATGGTTGTTGCAACATGAATTCCACGTGCTTCATGGCATTCAAACTTTGTTTTAAATTCTAAAGACTCGCATGGAAACAGAATTAAGGATAACGGATATATTTGAAGAAACAGAAGATACAAAAACTTATTTTTTAGAACGCGTTGATGGCAAGAAGCTGGAATATGAGGCGGGACAATTTCTCACGCTGCTTTTAGAGATTAATGGCAGAAAGGTCAGGCGTTCCTATTCTTTCGGATCTGCCCCTGGAATAGATAAATATCCATTCATTACCATTAAAAGAAAAACCAACGGAGAAATTTCGAGATTTATCCAGGATAACTTTTTCGTTGGAAGCAGGTTGAAAGCGCTTCCTGCAGCCGGCAGATTCACCCTTTCTTTTCCCCTCCGGAAATCTTATTTTTGTATCACGGGCGGAAGCGGCATCGTTCCCGCTTTTTCACTGATCAAATCAATCCTGAACAACCATGAGCAGTTAACTGTTTTCTTACTCAATCAATCGCGATCAGAAAATGATATCATCTATAAAAACGAACTTGAAGCATTACACCACCGGTTTCAATCGCGTTTTACCTGGCAACAGTTATTCAGCAAACCGCTTGGCAACAGACATTCGCTGAAAAGGTTGAGCAACCTTTTACTGGAAGAAATACTGCTCGACTTTTTTTCATCAAACCCGATTCAAAACAACGTTGTTTTCTACCTGTGCGGCCCTCAGGCAATAATGAGGATGGCTGAATTTACCCTGAAACTGATTGGTTTTCCAGATCAGCAGATCAAAAAAGAACAGTTTGTAGTGGATCTTGCGAAACCGGTGATTCCGCTGTTAGACCGTGGGGAAAGATCAGTATCCATCCGGTTTGAAGGACAGCAATTTGTGTTTTCGGTAAACTATCCGCAAACCATCCTCGATGCGGCACTCAACAACAACATCGAATTACCCTACAGTTGCAAAGCCGGCATTTGCAGCGCCTGCCTGGCGAGGGTAGATAGCGGAAAAATAATTATGGGAAATAACGAGGTGCTTACAGACAAAGAAGTTGCAGATCACAAGATCCTGACCTGTGTTGCCTATGCGGCAACCGATGTAGAATTATCAATTGGATGACCACACGATTTTTGGATCGGTTAGCACCACCTTATCGCTTTTAAATTCAAGGTATCCTTTCACTTTAATCTGCTCACCCTTTTTGAGCTTGTCCAGTTGTTCCTTATCCTTTAAAAACAAGCTCTCTATCAGAATAGAATTCTTTTCTTTACCGGGCCTGAACACAATAAAGGCTTCGCCGGAATGATATTTATCGACGGTTTCCACTACCCCTTCGACCAGCAGTAATTTGTCCTTATATTTTGCTATCGAGCTGTCTGTCTGTTGTTCAAATTCCTGTTCAAGCTGCAGGGCCGGAATTTCAATTGCCACCATATCCGGATCCCGGACTTTCTGCTTGGGAATGGTATCGACATAGGCTTCTGCCATTACCTGCACAATAACTCCGATCAACACGATCAATCCGATAAAAAACAGCAACTTTTTACCCGTTGAGGTTTTCTTTTTCTCCGGCAATGTTTCTTCACCTGTTATCATCCATCAAGTTTTAACCCGCAAATATCTGTATAAAAAGGACAAAGTTTCAATTAAAATCAACTCATCAAAAGTACGTTCACACTTCTCTGCAGCACATTAAAAGCGATTTCAGCCATAAGGTTTTCCTTATCAAGTGTGGGATTCACTTCGGTGATTTCAAAACAGCAGATTTTTCTCGCCTGCATAAATTTACTGATGAGATCTTCTACTTCCCGTTCTCTCAATCCATTCGGAACCGGCGTGCCCGTTCCCCTGGAAATAGAGGAATCAAGACTGTCAACATCAAAACTTAGAAATATATGTGTGCAGTCACTCAGATACCGCAAGGTTGTGCGTACAATACTTTCCGGACCCTTGCGCCGCACTTCGCTCGTGCTGATCACTTTCATTCCATACTTTTCGATCAGGTTCTTTTCTTCCCGTTCGAAATCCCTCAGGGCGATGAAAACGATGTCTTCGGGCAAAACTTTCGGAGCTATTCCGCCAAGATTTTTCAGATAATCCCAATGCTTTTTTGTCTCTTCATCAATATCGTGAACGGCCGAGGCAAGATTGTCTTCATTGATTGCCGTTGCCAGCGGCATCCCATGTACGTTTCCTGAAGGCGTGGTATAAGGTGTATGGAGATCGGCATGTGCATCAACCCAGATAACGCCAAGTTTGCTGTTTGGATTTGCGATTTTTATGCCTGCAATAATGGCTCCGGCGCTGCTGTGATCGCCGGTTAATACCACCGGAAAGAAATTATTTTTCATCGTTTCAGCCACCGCCTTTGAAACGCGGTCATACATTGCCACAATTCCGGTAATTCGCCTTGCATAGGATGATTCAATTGCCTCATAAAGCATCTTATTCTCGGTAGGAATTTTTTCAGAAGGGAAATGGACAAAAAAGCTGCTCATAAAGTCCAGCGCAGCAATCTTGATGGCCTCAATTCCAAGGCTCGCTCCTCTCGTTCCTGCTCCAAGTTCAGATGGTACTTCAATAATTTTAATATTCTTCATAATATGCGATTGAAATAATCGGCCTTTGCTGAAAAAAGTGTTTAGTTGCTGCAATTTAAAGGCATTGCTGACTTTTTCCAAATTCCGTCTTTCAACAACGCCTTCAGCGACAAACGAAGAATATCAATACACAAAGAATAAAGGCCAGCAACATCGCGATCCAGGGTTTGAAATTATCCCAGTCTTCTTTTCTCTTTTTCAGTTTCAGATATTGAGTTGTCTTCTGCTGAAAAGCCGTTGGGCCCTCAAAAAGTGGATGAAGCTTTTCAATGACCGACTTACTCATCCTATAATTCAGCGGTTTGGAAACCAATAAAATCTGTTCGGAAAATTTTTCGGCCAGCAAACTGTTTTTTTCTTTTTCCAGTAACAATAGCTTTCTTGGCGACAATAGGTTTTCAATGCTCAAAAAAAGCGCTTCCCTGTTGATGCGAAACGGATCGGCCATCGCAACAAATGCCTCGAGTTGATTAGCTTCCTGAAAAATCGTCTCGAGGCTGATTGATCCGTTTTTATTTGATCCATAGTTTACGGAAGAAAATTTTCTTTCATGGTATTGCTGGCGCTTTGCTGCATCCGACAAGACGTCGTAAGCCTCAGCTATTTCTTTAAAAGCTTCTTCGGCCTTTGCATCGCCCTGGTTTTTATCAGGATGAAATTTATTGGCAAGAAAACGGAATGAACGCTTTATCTCTGCAAGGGTTGCATTAGGCGGAACGCCGAGAATGAGATAATAATTTTTTTCGGAAACCTTCAACATCCGCTCAAAGGTCGGTAATAATTGAATTACCGGATCGAGCGAACTTCAGGATTTGACAAATATTTATTGCTGCTAAGGTGTTGAAACCGAACGCAAAGAAAGAATGTAATTGACCATCTCTGCCGCATCCTGCTGATCCAGGTTTGGATGTGGCGTCATTTGTTGTTCTCCCCATTTTCCTTTTGATCCATGCACAATGCTGTGGATTAAGTTGGAAACATTCCCTGCATTATTTTCATAACGTTCGGCGATTTCCACATAGCTGGGACCGATTGTTTTTTTATCAACCTGGTGACAAGTGAGGCAATCGTTGGCCGCAATTAGCCTTGCTCCTTCAGCAGTTGCACTATCGGTACTTAACGCCGCATTGTTTTGCAGACTGTCGGTTGCGGTCAGATCAGGCGATGGATTTCTGTTGCTGCAAGCAATTGAAAAAATAGCGATCGCTAAAAAAATAAAGATAAATTTCATCTCAAAAAGTTTTTACTCGAATAATGAATGGCAGGTTTTTCCCATCAAACTGCGTGCGAAGAATCGGAATTCCGGATTCCGCAATCCGATGTTTGTGAGCTTTCAGGTCGGATTTCCGAAGCTATTGTATTGATTTTTAGGCGAAGACAAACTTCGTTCTCCGCCGATTGTTAAAAAACATTAGGGGTAATTTTTTCTACACATCCTTTTTCACATTCATTGACATTGCAGATTTTTCATGGCAACGTTTTTTTGGCAAAGCGGCCAGACATTGTCTATCTAAATACTCCTTCACTTTAAATAATTCTATTTATGAGTAAAAAAGTAAGCGACATTCTTGTTGAGAGATTGAAAGAATGGGGTATCAACCGGATATTTGGATTTCCGGGTGATGGAATAAACGGACTGATGGGTGCGCTCAACAGGGCAAAAGATGAAATGGATTTTGTACAGGTAAGACATGAGGAAAGTGCGGCTTTCATGGCCTGTGCGCATGCGAAATATACAGGCGAAGTAGGCATTTGCATGGCCACTTCCGGCCCGGGAGCCATCCATCTGCTCAATGGTTTATACGATGCGAAACTTGATCATCAACCGGTAGTGGCAATCATCGGACAATCTGCAAGAACCGCCTTAGGCGGCAATTATCAACAGGAGGTTGACCTGCAGACCTTATTTAAAGATGTGGCAAAAGAATACGTTCACACCGTAATGCTTCCAAGTCAGACAAAATCGCTGATCGACCGCGCCATCCGTATCGCCAGGATTGAGCGAACTGTTACCTGCGTCATTTTTCCCAACGATATCCAGGACGAAGAGTATGAAGAACCTGCATGGCTCCATAACACTCTTCATACCAGCATGAATTTTTCCTATCCATGCATTGTTCCGAAAAAAGAAGTGCTTCAACAGGCAGCAGATATTTTAAATGAAGGGGAAAAGGTGGCGATGTTAATCGGCGCCGGTGCATCCGGAGCGGCAGATGAGGTATTGGAAGTAGCGGAACTGCTCGGGGCCGGAATCGCCAAAGCTTTATTGGGCAAGGACGTCTTACCCGACGACATTCCGTTTGTAACCGGCGCAATCGGACTTCTGGGAACCAAGCCAAGTTGGGATCTCATGCAGGATTGTGATACCTTACTGATGGTGGGAACCAGCTTTCCCTATTCTGAATTCCTTCCCAGAAAAGGAAAAGCAAGAGGCATACAGATTGACATCAATGGAAAAATGCTCGGCCTTCGATACCCAACCGAGCTCAACCTTCAGGGCGATAGCAGGCAGACGCTGAAGGAGCTGATCCCGCTGCTAAGAAAAAAAACCGAAAGGAAATGGCGAAAGGAAATTGAAGACAATGTGAAGGAATGGTGGGAAGTGCTTGATGCCCGCGCCATGAATTCCGCTGATCCAATCAATCCGCAACGCATTTTTCACGAACTCTCCCCCCTCCTTCCCGATAACTGTATTTTGTCATCAGACTCCGGCACTTCGGCCGATTGGTATGCGAGGGATATAAAGATCAGGAAAGGGATGAAGGCATCTTTATCGGGAAATCTCGCTACCATGTGTCCCGGCGTTCCCTATGCAATCTCCGCGAAATTTGCGTATCCCGACCGGATGGCCATCGCACTCGTAGGCGACGGGGCCATGCAAATGCTGGGAAACGGCGGTTTAATCACCATCGCAAAATACTGGAAAGAATGGTCCAATCCGCGAATGATGGTGTTGGTATTAAACAACCGCGATCTCAACCAGGTTTCCTGGGAACAACGGGTCATGGAAGGTGTACCAAGGTTTGAAGACTCGCAGGCCGTACCGGACTTTCCCTATGCGGAGTATGGAAAAATGCTCGGCCTCGAAGGCATCAAAATCGATGATCCCGATGATATAAAATCTGCGCTTCAACAGGCATTTTCATTTGATAAGCCGGTTGTGGTGGAAGCATATACCGATCCCACCGTTCCACCGCTCCCGCCGCACATCTCATTCAACCAGGCCAAAGATTTTCTTTCCTCCATGATCAAGGGCGATCCCGACAGTTGGGATATGATAAAAAATTCGTGGAAGGGAATCGTAAAAGATTATATCCATTAATGAAACCAGATGAAGAAATAGGTATTAAAAAAGTTGTTGCTTCCGCATATAAAATTCCTACCCAATCTCCCGAAGCCGACGGAACAATCAAGTGGAACAGCACAACATTCATATTGGTCAGCATAGAAGCGGCCGATAAAAAAGGCATCGGATATAGTTATGCGGATGGTGTAGCCGCTTCCTTCATCAATCACAATCTCAGTAAAATCGTCGAGGGAAAAAACCCGCTTCAGATTTCTTCAATTACAGACGCCTGCATAAAGGCCATCAGAAACAATGGAAATTGCGGACTGGCAATGATGGCGGTTTCCGCTGTTGACAACGCCCTTTGGGATCTGAAAGCAAAGCTGTTTAACATCCCCGTTTGTGATTTGCTCGGAAAGGCACGTGAATCGATCCTGATCTATGGAAGCGGTGGCTTCACAAACTACAGTTCTGAACAATTGCAGCAACAATTTGGAAACTGGAGAGACGAAGGCATTCAATACATGAAGATGAAAATCGGATCAGATCCTTCAAAAGATGTGCAAAGGGTGAGCGAGGCGCGACAGATTATCGGAAGTGAAAAAGGATTATTCGTAGATGCAAACGGCGCATACACTGTTAAACAGGCATTGGATAAAGCAGCTCAGTTTGAACAATTTGGCGTGAGTTGGTTTGAGGAACCAGTTACTTCCGACAATCTCAGCGGTTTAAAATTTATTAGAGAACGTGTGCCGCCCGGGATGAACGTCGCCGCAGGCGAATACGGAAGCAATCTGCCCTATTTCAATCGCATGCTGAACAACGGATCGGTTGATGTTTTGCAGGCAGATGCAACAAGATGTGGTGGAATCAGCAACTACTTGAAGGCAGGATATTTAGCCGAAGCACATCAGATCCCGTTTTCTTCGCATTGTGCACCGTGGCTGCATTTACACGCTTCACTTCATTTGCCTTCGTTTTAC
>JAFAEW010000109.1 GCA_023423835.1 Bacteroidota bacterium
ACATAAGGTAATCTTGCAGAAAAACTAAAATTGTTTCATATTTGCGGTTCAGATTAAGCCGGCATTTTTTCAAGCAACAGTGCTTTATTGAAAAATGCCGCTTTAAGGCCGGATGATACCAAAGTGATGCGTTGCTTATATTTAACGGCTATTATACCATAGAACAAAATAAATATTCATGAAGTTCAGTTTAACTAAAGCCATTGCTTTATCTGTATTATTGGGATTGGGTTTTTCGATGCCTGGATTTGCGCAGGATAATACGCCACAGGTTAATATCGTTACCACGGCCGTTCCCTTTCTCCGGATATCTCCGGATGCCCGGGCCGGCGGAATGGGAGATGCAGGCATAGCCACCTCGCCCGACGCTAACTCAGTTTTCTGGAATCTTGCAAAAACACCTTTCGCAAAAGACCGTGGAGGAATTGCGGCAACCTATACTCCCTGGCTGAAAGATATTGCACAGGATGTTTTTCTCGCCAACCTGGGCGGATATTATCAAATTGATGAGGAACAGGCATTATCTGCCTCCCTGCGATATTTCAACCTCGGACAGATCCAGTTTGTGGATTTCGCGGGCAATCCTTTAAACACAAGTCGCCCACGCGAATTCGCATTTGACCTTGGCTATTCCCGTAAGCTGTCTGAAAATATTGGTATCGGTGTTTCTTTGAGGTACATCAATTCAAACCTTGCCAACGGAAGTTTCAATGGTGTTACCTACAAAGCAGGAAATGCGCTGGCTGCCGACCTTTCGCTTTATGGAAACGGATTGAATGAAGAAGGTGCCGGGTTTACTTATGGCATCAGCCTCTCAAACCTCGGAACCAAGATTGGTTATACAAATGATGCAAAATCAAAAGATTTCATACCGGCCAATCTCGGCGTTGGTGCGGCTTATACCTGGGTATTTCAGGAAACAAGCAAATTTACACTCGCATTGGATGTGAATAAACTGCTGGTGCCCGCGCTTCCGGCCTATACAGGCACTGCGCAGGATTCGATCGAACTGGCAGATTACCACAACATGAGCGTATTCAGCAGTTGGTTTAAATCGTTCAGCAATAATGCCATTACTTTTTCTGCCGGAGCGGAATACGGATACAATGACCAGCTTTTCTTAAGAGCGGGCTATTTTTATGAAGGAAAAGAGCAGGGCGGAAGAAGGTATGCAACCGCAGGTGTTGGATTGAAATACCAGACAATGACCTTCAACTTCTCTTACCTGGCGCCATCCGGAAACGGTGTAACCAGAAATCCTTTATCCAATACCCTGAGGTTCGGAATTGCATTTGGATTGGGTGGAGAATCGGAGTCTTATTATTAACCAATACGAATCAAAATATTCAAAGGCCATCTCAAGCGGGATGGCTTTTATTATTCCCACTAAACCGTCCGGATACACACAGTTGAGGTTGATTTTGCCAATCCGGAAATACCTGTCTTCTCATTTACCTCTACATTTATTTTGTACAGTTTGACGACTTTAGTAATATTGAAAGAAGTTGAAGTAAATCTTAATTATGACAAATCGACGATCGTTTATTAAAACTGCCACCCTCAGTTCACTCGGACTTGCAGTTTCGGGGCTGGCATCTGCCTCATCTTATAAAAGAATCATAGGGTCGAATAAAAAGATCAACCTTGCCTGTGTCGGCATCGGCAACCGTGGCGCGGAGGTGATTACAGAATTGTATAATACAGGACTGGCGAATATTGTAGCGCTCTGCGATGTGGATCTGAATGCTCCGCATACGCAGAAAATATTGAACAAATTTCCCGATGCGCCACGTTTCAAAGATTTCAGGAAGATGTTTGACAAGATGGGAAATCAAATCGAAGCCGTCTCGATTGCCATTCCCGATCATGCGCACTTTCCCGCTTGTATGCAGGCGATTCGCATGGGTAAGCATGTGTATGTGGAAAAACCGATGGCCCGCACTTTTCATGAAGTGGATCTTCTCATGAAGGCGGCTGCGAGGAATAAAAAAGTTGTTACCCAGGTGGGAAACCAGGGACATTCGGGACCAAATTATTTCCAGTTTAAAGAATGGACGAAAGCCGGCATTATTAAAGATGTTACTGCTGTTACCGCGCACATGAATTCTCCACGACGCTGGCATGGATGGGATACGAATATCAAACAGTTTCCTGAGGCAGAACCGGTGCCGGAAACCCTTGACTGGGAACTCTGGCTTGCTGAAGTTTTGCATCACGACTACAACCAAAAATTTCATCCCGGCAATTGGCGCGCATGGTACGATTTCGGAATGGGCGCGCTCGGCGATTGGGGTGCACACCTCCTCGATACGGTTCATAAATTTCTGGAGCTGCGATTGCCTTATGAGGTTAATCCAGTGAGACTTGATGGGCTGAACGACTATTTTTTCCCGCAAGCCTCCACTCTTGTTTTCAAATTTCCGGCGCGGGCAAAGATGCCACCGCTCGATATTACCTGGTATGATGGGGTAGATAACCTTCCGCCACTGCCGGATGGATTTGGATTAACGGAAGCGCTTTCTGATGTTCCACCCTCGGGCGGGAAGCCCATTCAGGAGGTGAAACTGAACCCCGGAAAAATCATCTATGCCAAAGATCTGATCTTCAAAGGAGGTTCGCATGCGTCAACGCTTTCCATCATACCCGAAGAGAAGGCAAAAGCGATGGCGGCAAAACTTCCACCGGTTCCTGAAAGTCCTTCCAATCATTTTGAGAATTTCTTATTGGCCTGCAGCGGACGGGAGAAGACCCGTTCTTCATTCGAAATTCACGGGCCGCTGAGCCAGGTGTTTTCGTTAGGGGTGATCGCTCAAAGGCTGAATGAGAAACTGGAAATAGATGCAGCATCCGGAAAGATTACGAATGATGCCTTTGCAAACGCCTTATTGGCTGGACCACCACCGCGAAAAGGCTGGGAAGAATTTTATAAAATTTAATAGCTGAAAAATTAACCGATGAGAAAAGTTTTGTTTTTTTCGATCTTATTGCTGGTAATGCAGGTTCCCGCCCGGAGCCAGCCGTCCGGATTTACCAACCTTTTTAATGGTAAAAACCTGAAAGGATGGCATCAACTCAACGGATCGGCAGAATTTAAGGTGGCCGACGGAATCATTACCGGAATATCAAAAACCAATACGCCCAATTCTTTTCTGGCGACTGAAAAGAAATACGGCGATTTTATTCTCGAATTCGAATTTAAAGTTGATGACGGATTGAATTCCGGGGTTCAGTTCAGAAGTATCAGCTTGCCTTCCTTTCAGAACGGTCGCGTTCATGGTTACCAGTTTGAGATTGATCCTTCCGAAAGGGCCTGGACAGGGGGCGTGTACGATGAGGCAAGGCGCGGCTGGCTGTATCCGATGACGAAAAATCCGGATGCCAAAAACGCTTTCCGGCATGGTGAATGGAACAAAGCAAGAATTGAGGCTATTGGAAATTCCATCAGGACCTGGGTAAATGGGGTGCCTTGTGCGGATTTGCTGGACAGCATGACCCGCGAAGGGTTTATCGCCTTACAGGTTCATGCAATTGAAAATGCCGATCTCGAAGGGAAAACCGTCAGCTGGAAAAATATCCGGATTGCAGAAACCGGACTCGATGCACTTGCTACGCCGAATCCTAACCGTGCACATCAGGTCAATACCATTCCCAATAGCATCAGCCCCCGGGAAAAAGCGGAAGGATGGTCATTGCTTTGGGACGGCAAGACCGCCAGTGGATGGCGCGGCGTAAAAAGCTCAACCTTTCCTCAAAAGGGATGGGTAATGGAAGATGGCATCTTGAAAGTTATGAAAAGTGATGGCGGAGAATCAACCAATGGCGGGGATATCATCACCGTAAAAAAGTACAAAAACTTTGTCCTGAAAGTTGATTTCAAAATTACCCAGGGAGCCAACAGTGGAATTAAATATTTTGTAGACCCTGATTTAAATAAAGGAGAAGGTTCGGCTATCGGCTGTGAATTTCAGATTTTGGATGATGCATTACATCCCGATGCGAAACTCGGGATTGAAGGGAACCGCACCCTCGGCGCGTTATATGATCTGATACCGCCAATTAAAGGCAAACCCTACCGGGGCGGATTTTTCAATACGGCGATGGTGGTGGTCAAAGGCAATCAGGTAGAACACTGGTTGAACGACGTGAAGATTGTGAGCTACGAACGAAATAATCAAATGTGGAACGCATTGGTAAACACCAGCAAGTATAAAGACTGGCCCAATTTCGGCAATCTTTCTGATGGTTACATCCTTCTGCAGGATCATGGTGATGAGGTATGGTTTCAAAACATTAAGATCAGGGAACTGAATTCCGCAGGAGAATGATCGCGGAGAATTTTCGGTTTGCAGTTTTATTACACGGTTTACGATCCCTTCGGGTCTTTCAAAATGCGGCCATCCAATCCAAAACGGGTGCCGGCCAGGTTCCAAACCAGATCATCAGGAGGAATAGGATTATCAGCAGGATTTTGAGGATCAATGACCGTTTTCCTATATAGCCGGTCAAAACAGATCCGGTTCTTGAGAGCATTACGGCAACCACTCTTAGATAGTAAAATAAACCGATCGTACTTGAGACTACCAGAACGATCAGCAGGAATACCGGTCCTGAATTCATTCCGGAAGCGAGGATGTAGAATTTCCCCATAAATCCCGCCGAAAACGGAATGCCCGCCAGCGAAAACATCACCAGGGTAAAAAAGGCCGCCAGCCAGGGTTTTGACCAAAATAATCCGCGGTAATCTTCCACCATCATAGGTTCACCCTTTTTCCCGGAAAAATAGGTAATCAATCCGAAGGCTGCCAGCATGCTCACGAAATATACCAGCAGGTAAAACGAGGCGGCTCTGATTCCCGGTTCCGAAAATGAAAGGAAGGCTACCATAAGATATCCTAAATGTGAGATCGAGCTGTAAGCAAGCAGTCGTTTTATGTTTTGCTGCCTTAATGCAAGCCAGTTTCCAATAAACATTGAGGCGGTGGCCAATACCGCAAAGGCAATCCAGATGCCGTTTTGGGACAATCCTCCCACCGAATAAAATAATCGCAAAAGGAAAATGAAAGCTGCTCCTTTACTTATCGTCGCAACGAAGGCTGAAACCGGGGCCGGGGCACCGGCATAGATATCGGGCGTCCAGAAATGAAAGGGAACCAGCGCCATCTTAAAGCCAAATCCAACAATGGAAAGTGCTAATCCTGCTACTACCAGCATTCCCGGTGGTTGGTCCTGTAAATTTTCCGATATTCCCTGAAGATCCATATTTCCCGTTTCAGCATAAATCAAAGCAAATCCAAATAAAACGAAGGAAGTGGCTACGGCTGCCATTATCAGATATTTTATGGCTGCCTCAATCGAAACCTTTTTATTTTTCAGATACCCAATCAAAGAAAACAGGGAAACGCTCAGCAATTCGAGTGACAATACAAATGAGATGAAATGGTTGCTGATGACCATGCAGACCGATCCCAGCGTGGCGAGAATAAGGAGAATATAAAATTCCTCTTTCGTTTCCGTCTGAATTTTAAAATAGGGGTATGAAAAAAGTGTAATGATAAATGCGGCGGCAATAATAATTACCGATAGGTAGCTACCGAGGCCGTCTACCACAAATAAACCCGAAATATATTCCCGACCCGCCGTTGGTTGTAAAACGAAAATAAATGCGAGAACAAAAATAATAAGCGTAAGTATATTACTGAAAGCCGCATTCCGTTTTACCGCAATTCCGAACATTACGATCACTGCTCCGGCGGCGAGGATGATTTCCGGGCGAAGCAATGCTATATCGTGCAGACTGATCACGGCTTACCTCCCGCGTTTTGGGCTGAAGCCGTTTTTGCGTCCGGTTCAAATCGGGTAGCGGAAGGAAGGTTCCCGCCGGTCACATCCGGAGTTTCTTTTGCAGGACTGAAGGTTTCGAGCTGATCAAAGGCGGGCTTTACCGTCCGGATGACCGGTTGCGGAAAAAGTCCCAGCCAGATGATTGCGATCGTGAGAGCGCTCATCACCAGCCATTCGCGGGCCGAAAGATCAGGAAGATTAAATTCTGCTGTATGTTTTTTCTGATGAAATATTTTCTGAAGAATCCGCAAGGAATAAGTCACAGAAACGATCAATCCCAGTGTTGCCAGGACGGAGATAACCACATTGGATTGCCAGGCGCCGCAAAGGATTAAAAATTCGGCCACGAAATTTGCGAGCCCGGGCAGGCCAAGGGAGGCCATCACGAATACCAGCGTAAATCCGCCCATGTTGGGCATTTTCGACCAGAATCCACCCATTTCCTCCAGCTCGAGGCTACCGGTACGGTCAAAAATAAATTCAGAAATAATAAACAGGGCGGCTATGCTCAGCGCATGGGCAATCATTTGAATAAGAACGCCCTGAAAGGCAAGCGCATTGAAGGAAAAAACCCCTACCAGAATAAAACCCATGTGGCTGAGACTTGAATAGGCAACCAGTCGTTTCAGGTTTCGCTGTGCGTAGGCAAGTTTGGCTCCATACAGGATTGAAGCAACGCCAAAGATCATCGCCGGTAGTGCAAAGGCTCCGGCTGAATCCGGAAACAAGGGAATCACAAAGCGGATCAAACCATAAGCTGCGGTTTTCGACATTAAAGCTGCGATCACGATACTTCCGGCAGAAGGAGATTCCGCATAGGCATCGGGCAGCCAGTTGTGAAAGGGTACGGCCGGGAGTTTCACAAAGAATGCAATCACAAATCCGAGCATCAACCAGAAACTGAGGCTTCCGCCCGGCACTGCTCCCAATAACTGAAAATAGTCGAAGGTAAAATTGCCGGTATTTTTTCCATGAAGGAAGAACAATGCGAGAATGGAGATCAGCATCAGCAAGCCGCTGAGCTGCGTAAACAGGAAAAATTTCCAGCCGGCGTATTTGCTGTTCTCATGTCCCCAGATGACCATCACAAAATACATCGGGACGAGCATGATTTCCCAAAAGAAATAAAACAACATCATGTCCATTGCGAGAAAAACACCGGTGATGCCGGCCAGCAGCCAGAGCAGATTGAAATAAAAAAATCCACTGTTCTTATCGATCTGCTTCCATGACACCACGACGGCGATGATTCCCAAAAAGAACGTCAGAACGGTCATCACGAGACTGATTCCATCCATTGCGAGGTGAAAGCTCATTCCGAATTTCGGGATCCATTCAAACTGAATATTTGCGATCCAACTGTTTTGCGCGTTTCCAATCGCGGCGGATTGATCGATCCAGAAAATCACACTGAGGATGAAATTGGCCGACAGCGCCGCCAATGCGATCCATTTTGACATTAATCTGCTCACCGCCGATGCGAGCCAGGCAAGTATGCCTCCGATCATCAGGATCAGTAAAAAGGTAATCATTATCATAACGCCAAAACAATTGTGAGGATGATAAAAGCGCCGATTCCCAGTCCGAAAAGATAAAACCGCAATCTTCCGTTTTGCGTACTGCTAAATGCACTGTTGAATGCGAGATTTATTCTTCCCACACCATCATAAATTCTGTCGATGAAATCCTGTCTGTCGATTTTCGAAAGCCACACTACGGGTTTTACAAAAACGAAATCGTATAATTTGTCAAACTGCCATCCATTGAATAGAAATCTAAAAATTCCCGCTCCTGATCCCTGCTTAAATTGTTGCAAAGCAGTGGCATTCTTTATATAAAGTTGCCAGGCAAGGTAAACCCCGAGGATTGATAAAACTGCCGCAATAACCTGAAGAACCGTTTCGCCCGCCGCTGGATTCCTCACCAGCGTGACTTCCGGAAGCGTTCCGTTCAAAAGGTTGGAGAAAGGCGTAAAATGGCCGAAATTATGGGGCAATTCAAGGAAACCGGCGATGAGGGAAAGTATTCCTAAAATGATCAATGGCACCTTTATAACCAGTCCGGGTTTATGGCCGATGCTGCTTTTCTGTTGTCCGAAAAAAGTCAGGAATACCATACGGAAAGTGTATAAGGACGTTACAAAGGCGGCAATGATTCCTGCAAGCCAAAACCAGTTGCTTCCTTTTTCCGACGCAAATGAATCCCAGAGGATCGCGTCCTTACTGTAGAAACCTGCGGTTACCAATGGCAGCGAGGCAAGCGCCGCCGATCCGAAAAGGAATGTCCAGAATACCACCGGAAGTTTTTTCCGGAGTCCGCCCATTTTAAACATATCGTGTTCATGGTGAACGGCGAGAATCACCGCTCCGGCACCGAGGAACAATAAGGCTTTAAAGAACGCGTGGATCATGAAGTGGAATATCGCGGCCGACCATGCGCCAACTCCCAATGCCAGAAACATGTAACCGATCTGGCTGATGGTAGAATAGGCGAGCACCCGTTTGATGTCACTTTGCACGAGGGCGCTGAAAGATGCCATTAGCAGGGTTGCGGCGCCAATAATTGCGACCACCATTTGAATAGATGGTGCAAGCTCAAACAGCACATGGGTTCTTGCCAGAAGATATACACCTGCGGTTACCATGGTGGCAGCGTGAATCAATGCGCTCACCGGTGAAGGTCCGGCCATTGCATCCGGCAACCAGGTTTGGAGGGGCAACTGAGCCGATTTTCCCACCGCACCGCCGAGTAGCAGCACCGCCGCCCAAACAGCTTCCTTACTGTCGGTTGTCCATTGCGCAGGCGCCTGATGGAGGATGCCGGCAATATTCAAGGTGTCGAAATTTTTTACCAGTAGAAATAATCCGAGGATCATCGCCGTATCGCCAATCCTGGTGATAAGGAAGGATTTCCTCGCGGCATACGCATTTTTGTTGGCGTCATTGGGATCGGCATACCAAAATCCGATCAATAAGAAGCTGCAAAGTCCCACTCCCTCCCATCCGAGATATAACAAGAGAAAATCATTGGCCAAAACGAGAATGAGCATGCTGAAAATAAACAGGTTCATATAGGCGAAGAACCGGGCGTAGCCATCGTCTTCCCGCATAAATTCAACCGAATAAAGATGAATCAGAAAACCCACAAAGGTGATTACAAAGCAGAATATGAGCGAAAGTGCATCGAGATGAAGGGTAATTTGAGGACTAAAATTTCCGATGCTAAACCAGGTCCATAAGTGCTGTTCTACTACTGTCGATGCCTCTGCGGTTTGAAGAAACGAAAAGCCGGCGATTAAGGTGATGATGGCAGAAATTCCAACAGATCCGGCTCCGATTATGGAAACGAGCCGGCGCGGCAACTTTCTTCCCCATAATGCCAGCAGCAGAAATCCCACTAATGGGAGTGCCGGGATGATCCAGAGTATTTTTGAAATATTCATAACATCATTTCATTTTTTAATCCTGTAGCAGATTCAATGCATCGCTGTCCGTTGTTTTATTATGTCGATGCATTTGTAAGATCAACGCCAATGCTACCGAAACTTCCGCTGCCGCCATCGCCAGAATGAAGAGCAGCATCACCTGTCCGTCAGGCTGCTGCTGTTGCGCTCCTGCTAAAACAAAAGCCAATCCTGCCGCATTAAACATAATTTCTACGCTCATCAGCATAAACAAGACATTTCTTCTTGTCAACACACCGAGTAATCCGGTGAGAAAAAGCAAGGCTGCAAGCAGCAATCCGATATTTAATGGCACTTCATGCATCGTCCTGTTCATTTAATTGTAAATAGCGATGGTATTCTTTCTTCTTTTCCTTCCCGATATGATAAGCACCTACAATGCCCGACATCAGCAGCATCGCCGTTAATTCAACAGCAAGCACGTAGCCTGTAAAAAGTGATTCTGAAACCGCTTTCGGACCGATGACCTGCACGGCTTTCAGTTCTCCCTGATAATTCCAGAATACATATCCCAACTCGCCGAGTAAAATCAGGATGAGAATGGTGGGACCGAGCCACGATCCAAAATTGAGTAAGCGGCTTTCCTCTTTCCCGGGATTCAACATCATGAGGGCGAATACAAATAAAACCATGATGGCACCGGCATAAACGATCACTTCCAGGGCAGCAACGAAAGGCGCTCCGGAAACAAAGAAGATAACGGAAACAGCCAGCAGCGAAACGATGAGATACAGCAAGGCATGCATCGCATTTTTCCTGGTAACAACCGCTAATGTTGCTACAAAGGCGATGATGGAAGCGATATAAAAAATAATATTCATCTTAATGGTTGTACATCATGGTAACAATGTTTTGAAATCGCGTGGCGGATCTTCCTGTTCGCCGCCGCCCTTTGGCTTCACCCCAACGGCAACACCTGCCTGCCGGTAAAAGTTATACCCATGGTATTTGCCCTGCCCGTCGATCAAAAGATCTTCCTTTTCGTACACGAGGTTTTGCCGGTTGAATTCTGACATCTCATAGTCAGGAATCAACTGAATAGCGTAGGTGGGACAGGCATCTTCACAGTATCCGCAGAAGATACACCTGGAAAAATTGATCCTGAAAAATTCCGGATATCTGCGGCCGTTTTCGTCCTCGGTAGCCTGTAATGAAATGCAATCGACCGGACAGGCGGCTGCACACAGATAGCATCCTACACATCGTTCATTATGATCGGGATCGCGGGAAAGGATTATCCGGCCACGCCAGCGCGGCGGCAAATAAGCTTTCTTTTCCGGATAGGGAATCGTTACCCTTTTTTTAAACATCTTCAAAAAGACCAGCCATATCGTTCTTAAATTGCTCAACATAGTTTGTGTTTTAACTGGTGGATAAAACAATAGCGCCGGTAACCAGCAAATTCAATAGTGCGAGGGGCAGCAACAGCTTCCAGCCATATCCCATCAACTGATCGTAACGCGGCCGGGGAAGCGATGCCCGCAGTAAAATGAAAAACAGGATAAAAACAAACATCTTTATTAGAAACCAGGCTATTGGCGGTAAGAGAGAAGGCCCAAGCCAGCCTCCGAAAAACAGGATTGTGATCAGAGAGGAAACGAGCGTGATGCCCAGATATTCACCGACGAAGAACATCCCGAATTTCATTCCCGAATATTCCGAATGATATCCTGCCACTAATTCACTTTCTGCTTCGGGAAGATCAAACGGCAGGCGATGTGTTTCTGCTATTCCTGCAATCAGGAAGATTACAAATCCGATGAATTGCGGCACCACAAACCACAGGTCTTTTTGTGCATTCACGATCTCCGTCATATTGAACGAGCCGGTTTGAATTACAACGCCCATCAGCGACAATCCCATAAATACTTCATAGGAAATCATTTGCGCCGCGCCACGAACGCCTCCGATGAGTGAATATTTGTTGTTTGAAGCCCATCCGGCAAGAATAATCGTATAGGCGCCGAGCGACGACAGTCCGAAGAAAAACAGCAAGCCTATATCCAAATCTGCAACTACAAGACCCGGAGCAAACGGAATGATGGCAAAGCTCATCAGGATGCTCATCATGATGATGGTTGGCGCAATAATAAAAACTTTTTTATCTACAAATGGCGGAATCCAATCTTCTTTAAAAAATATTTTTATCATATCGGCCAGCACCTGAAAAATACCAAACGGACCGGTACGGTTTGGACCGAGCCGCTGCTGCCACACGGCAAGCATCTTTCGCTCAACATAGATGAGGCCGGCGGCGATTGTTACCGTTCCAAACAATACGCAGAGGATGATTAATATTTGTGTCCAGGTTTCATTCATTGTAATGTGATTTCGCTCATTTAAAATCTGCAGTATCCCGGCCTTCCCCCGGTTTTGAACAATAGAAAGGAAAACGGATTCCCGCCGTTTCCTTAAATCCTTTCGGCAACAACAATACGTTTTCAGGCAAACTGTTGTTGATCTTTACGGGCAACACAATATCCTTTTCCTTGTACTTTATTTTTAATTTCAATGCTTCTGAAAGTTTGAGTTTGCTGAGCGTTTCCCCGTTTATTGCTATATAAGCCGCCGGAATGCGCTCAGCCAGCGGTTCACTCAGTGAACTCAGTTCTTCCGATCCAAAAATGTGATAGGCCGGAAGCACTTCAAATTCGCCTGTTACCGGTGAAACAGTTCCCGGATTTTCTCCCATGTTTTCACCCGTTCCCGGTTCAAACAACCTGACTCCGGGATTGCCACCGTGCAGCGGTCCGCCCACTTCAATCTGGTATTTGTTGATTGCCTGGATCGAATTCCATCCGGGCGACCAGAAAAAGGGAATGTCGGGAGAAGGAGGAACGCCCTGGAATCCCTCCATCGTATAACTCAGGGGAGAATCGGGATCAGTTGGCGGTTTCGGTTCATGGACATTTACGTTTGCATTCATCGCAGTTCTTCCGCTGTAGCGGTGCGGTTCTCTCGGAATTTTTTGGGCGCCGATTCTGAAATCGGCTTTCGGGGCCAATGACCGTATCTTTTCAAACTCCGGGTTTTCGGCTATCATCTCCTCCACAATCAGATCAAACGGACGGGGAGAATTCTCCTTTGTAATAAAAAGATCCAGAAACGCCCAGCTGCTTTTGATTTCGTTATTGGGTTTGAATATCTGGTAATACCGTTGCGCCCGGCCCTCATTATTCACCAGCGTACCATCCGATTCTGCAAATGTTCCTGCCGGAAGAAGGAAGTCTGCAAATCCTGTCGTTTTATGGGTGAGAGAATCGAGTACGATCACCTTTTCACAGTTCGTCAAAAACTGTGTCGCTTCTTTTTCACCGGTTTGATAAAAAAGATCGGTTTCGAGGATCAGTGGCGTGCATTTTTTTCCCGATGCAACCCTTTGATACGCGTCTTCCAGGTAATTTTCTCCCAGCATAGCCAATCCCATCGAATTTGTTTCAGGAACGGAATAGGTGAGTCCGGCTTCTTTCCCCTTTCCCTTTAGTAAAGCTGCAATCTGGTAAGCGATATTGATAATTTCGGCGCTCATCATTCCGGTTCCGGAAACGATCAGAGGCTTTTTCGCCTGCAACAAGTCGTTGGAAACCCGGAACGCAAAGTCGTGCATCAAATCCGGTTTGTTATTGTTTTCCGGAGGATTCTTCAAAGCGGAAACAACAAGACTCCCGAGACGGATCAGTTGCGGGGTGTTGCCGAAAAATGTGGAAGTGGCTATCTCATCCAGTTTTGTCGAATAAGGTGTTGCACTGTAGAACGGGCCGGTTTCATTCTGCACTACCTCCCTGATTGCCGCGTCATTCCAATAGGGAATTTTCAGATCCCAGGCTTTTTGGCGGGGTGCATTTTTGACCGATTGTCGCAATGCAAGCGCTATCATCGGGGCCGAATTTGTGACATCTTCTCCCAATACAAACACCGCATCATAGCTTTCAATTTCTCCAAGCGAAGGACTTCGCACGCTGCCGGTTTTCAAACTCCTGAGTACAAGTTGGGTAAGTTGACCTTCCTGTTTTGAAATTCCGCAATAAAAATTTTCTTTTCCCACCAATTTTTTCAGGAGGAAATTTGATTCCAGGGATGCTCGCGGCGAACCGATGCCAATCAGGTCTGACCGCCCCGAAACGAAGCTTTTAATTTCATTGAAAATCGTTGTGCCGCTTGCCGTGCCTTCTTTTTTATCGCAATAGCGAATACGGTTTTCGCGGTTGACATATTCATAGCCGAACCGTCCTCGGTCGCACAAAAAATATCCGTTGACATCCCCGTTGAACCGGGTAACGATCCTTCGTAATTCACCGTATCTTTCGGATCCGATAATGTTGCATCCGACCGAACATTGATGGCAGATGGAAGGCGCATTCGTCAGATCCCATTTTCTTGTGTAATGTTTACGAAGGGTTTTATCGGTAAAAACGCCTGTCGGACAAACTTCCACGAGGTTGCCACTAAATTCATTTTCCAGCGTTCCCGCCTCGCTTCTACCGAAGTATACACTGTCGTGGGAGGCGAAGACGCCAAAATCCTTTCCGCCTGCATAATCATTATAATATCTCACGCAGCGGTAACACTGGATACAGCGATTCATTTCGTGGTAGATAAAAGGTCCGAGGTACTGATTTACGTGCGTTCTTTTATTGAACCTGTAGCGTCGATAATTGTGTCCGCTCATAAGCGTCATATCCTGAAGGTGACATTCTCCTCCCTCATCGCAAACCGGGCAGTCATGCGGATGGTTGATCATGAGCGATTCAATATTTCCTGCCCTGAAATCGTGTGCTTTTTTATTGTCGATGGAGATTCGGATGTTATTGGTTGCTTCCTGCATACAGGCCATCACGACCTTACCTTTCGTATCGTTTTCGTCTTTATACTGAATAATGGCGCACTGCCGGCAGGCTCCTACAGAGTGCATTTTGGGATGCCAGCAGAAATAGGTGAGATTGAGGCCGAGCGAAAGGCAGATCTCCAGCAGGTTTTTTCCTTCTGCAATCTCGTATTCCTTATTATCGATAAAAATTTTAGCCATAACAAAGTTTTTCCGTTGCCACTGTCAGTGACGGTATTTACATCGATGGTCGTTTATATGTTCTTCAAAATCCTCTCTGAAATGTTTTAGCGCACTTTGCAGCGGTTCCATTGCACCGGGAGCAAGCGCGCAGAAAGTATTTCCGGGAGCATTGTATTCTGTTTGAAATTCAAGATGACCGATGTCTTCCGGCCGGCCTCTTCCTTCTTCCATCGCCAGCAAAATCTTTGCTGTCCAGGGAAGTCCTTCTCTGCAAGGTGTACACCATCCGCAGGATTCCTGTGCAAAAAATTGTTCGAGATTTAAACACATCCCCACGGGGCAGGTTTTATCATCCATGACGATGACGGTTCCGGTGCCCAGCCGGCTGCCTGCTTTTGTGACTTCTTCGAAATCCATTTTTACATCAAGGTGATCGTCAGTAAGAAAATCTGTGGACGCTCCTCCCGGCAAGACGCCTCTAAAGCGATAGCCATCTTTCATTCCGCCCGCATGTTCTTCAATGATCTCGCGGAGGGTTGTTCCTAACGGAAGTTCCCAAATGGCGGGATTTTTCACTTTCCCGCTTGCGCCGTAAAGCTTGGTGCCGCCGCCGCCTTCCGATTTGCTGAGCGATAAATACCAATCGGCCCCTTTATCGATGATGTGGGGTATATTGGAAAGCGTTTCGATATTATTTACGATCGTAGGCTTTCCAAACAATCCGCTGACCTGCGGAAAAGGAGGCTTATTTCTCGGATTCGCTCGTTTTCCCTCGAGTGCATTTAATAAAGCGGTCTCCTCACCGCACATGTATCTTCCGACGCTGGTATGTAAATGCATTTCGAGACTAAAACTGCTACCATTGATATTTCTCCCAAGATAACCGGCATTGTAGGCTTCCGCCAGGGCGGTTGTAATTCTTTTGGCAGCATCATGATACGCCCATCTCAGAAAAATATAGCTGATGGAAGCTCCGATTGCGTAGGCACTGATGATCATTCCTTCAATCAATTGGTGCGGATTACCTTCGAGCAGCAACCGGTCTTTAAAGGTGCCCGGTTCCATTTCGTCGCCATTTGCCACGAGGTATTTTGGCGAAGGCACCGGATCGTTTATCGGCACAAAACTCCATTTTGTTCCCGTTGGAAATCCGGCACCTCCTCGTCCGCGAAGCTTCGAATCCTTCACGCTTTTCATCACATCGGCCGGAGATTGCGTCAATGCTTTGCGGAGGGCAGAATAGCCACCAACGCTTTCGTATTCCTTCAAACTGAGAACCGATCCATCTGGTTTAATATGTTCTGTCAGCGGTCTTTCCACTTTTTCTATTCATATTTTGATAAAATTTCATTCAGTTTATCTGTTGTTACATCGCGATACAAATCGGTATCAACCATCAGGGCCGGTGCATGATCACAGGTGCCGAGACAGGGAATCGGGAGCAATGTAAACCGGTTGTCGGGAGTCGATTGTCCGTATTCCAGGTTTAATTCAGCCCGCAGGTATCCGATTATTTCTTCATATCCCATGATCCAGCAGCTTACACTGTTGCACACAAAGATCACGTGCCTTGCCACCGGTTTTCTGAAGATGATATTGTAAAAGGTAGCCACGCTGTCGATCTCACTCACGCCCATTCCGAGGATCGGCGCCAACTCTCTCAGTGCTTCATCAGAAACCCAGCGGTTATGTTTTTGTACCACCTTCAGCGCTTCAATGCAGGCCGCCTGTTTGTGCGGCAGATGGTGAAACAATCCTTCTATTTCCTGCCTTGCTTCGTTTGATATGACTTGTTTTTCGATCATCCATTTCAAGTTTATTATCGGTCAATATCGGACAACACAAAATCAACGCTTCCCAAAATGCACAGCAGATCGGCGATCGTATAGCCGCGACTGTAGTAGGGCACGAATTGAATGTGTGGAAATGAGGGCGTACGTATTCTCGTGCGGTACGACATGGTATTGCCGTCACTTACGAGGTAATATCCGTTATGTCCTTTGCTCGATTCCACACCGCTATAGGCTTCTCCAGGCGGCACCACCGGTCCCCAGGTAACATTTAAAAAATGATTTATCAGCGTTTCAATATCATACATCGTATATTTTTTGGTGGGAGGTGTGGTTACCGGATGATCAGATTTGTAAGGTCCTTCCGGCATGTTATCGACACATTGTTCAATAATGCGAAGGCTCTGTCGCATTTCCTCCACCCTAACGAGCGAGCGGTCATAGGCATCACCGTTAACGGCAACGGGAACTTCAAACTCAAACTGATCATAGGCTGAGTAGGGCTGCCGTTTTCTGAAGTCCCAGTCAAATCCCGTGGCTCTTAATCCCGGCCCGGTAACTCCCCATTCAATAGCTTCTTCGGTATTGTAGATGCCGATTCCTTTTGTGCGGGCTTTGAAAATCTGATTTTTCAAAACCATCTTATCGTATTCCTTAAGCCGGGGTGGGAGGTAATCAATGAAATCACGAACCAGCGTATCCCATCCTTTCGGAAGATCCTGAGCTACGCCGCCAATCCGGAACCAGTTGGGATGCATCCTATCGCCGCAGATCGCTTCGATGATGCTAAACAATCTTTCCCGGTCGTAAAACATGGTGAAGACCGGCGTCATCATTCCGAGATCCTGTGCGAAGGTGCCATACCAGACGAGATGGCTCGAGATGCGGAAGAGTTCGCTCAGCATGATCCTGATCACCTTCGCGCGGTCGGGTACCGTAATTCCCGCGAGTTTTTCAACTGCCATTACATAGGGAAAATTGTTCATTACGCCGCTCAGGTATTCTACCCTGTCTGTATAGGGAATGTAGGTGTGCCAGGATTGACGTTCTCCCATTTTCTCCGCTCCACGATGATGAAATCCAATGTCGGGAACGATGTTAACCAGCGCTTCGCCATCCATTTGAAGGATAAGTCTTAAAATTCCATGGGTTCCGGGATGTTGTGGTCCGAGATTGAGAAACATGAAGTCCTCATTGTCTGTATTTTCATGCGTGGTGAGTCCCCAGTCTTCGGGTTTAAATTGCAGCATATCCTGTTCGAGCAGCATTTTTTCTTCCGGAAGTTTGAACTGACCCATTTCCGTAGCGCGGGCCGGATGCGACTTTTGCAGTGGATGACCGTTCCACCACCGTGGCATGAGAATGCGGCTCAGGTGCGGATGTCCTTCAAACATAATTCCGAACATGTCGAAAACTTCCCGTTCATACCAGTTGGCCATCGGCCACACAGTCGTAACCGAAGAAAGAGACGGACGTTCATCTGTCAGGGCCACCTTCAGCCGGAGAAATTGATTGCGGGAAAATGATAGTAATTGGTAAACAATCGTGAACCGGCTGTGAGGCTGTCCCAATGGGTTGTTTCTTGCCTGTTCGTCAATAGCACTTAAATCATAGAGAAATTTGTATTCGAGACCGGGTTCAGTTTTCAGGAAGCTCAATACAGGCGCAATAGATTCCTTATGGATCCAAATGGTGGGAAATGCGTCCATGCTTTGCTGCACCATTTGAACCGCGGTTGGAAACCTGCTGTTTATTGTCCCGTGAATGTCTTCGTAACCCGTCATATTTTCAACATTAAAAAGTTACGTTTATTACAATCTGATCAAGCTTATACTTCGTCGGGTGGCCTTATTTCAGTCATCTTTTTTCTTTCATCGCGTTTCAGATCTCTCATCGAAGGCATGGCCGGTTTTATTACGCCCTGTTCTCCAATTACCCAGTTGAGCGGTCTTTTTTCTTTTCCAACCTTGTCGCGCAGCATCACGATTCCTTCCAGAAATGCATCGGGCCGCGGCGGACATCCCGGCACGTATACATCTACCGGCATAAATTTATCTACGCCCTGCACCACGCTATAGATGTCGTACATTCCACCCGAATTGGCACAAGATCCCATTGAAATCACCCAGCGGGGCGCCATCATTTGTTCGTACAGATGCCTGATTACCGGCGCCATTTTTATGAAGACGGTCCCGGCAATGATCATCATATCGGCTTCCCTGGGCGTGCCCCTGATGACTTCAGCCCCAAAGCGGGAAATATCGTATTTGCTTGTAATGCTCGTTGCCATTTCCACATAGCAGCAGGAC
>JAFAEW010000110.1 GCA_023423835.1 Bacteroidota bacterium
CAATTGATCGGCGGCTCAGTTGGTAGAGCATCCCGATCTGAATCGGGAGGGTCCTGAGTTCGAGCCTCAGCGGGTCACTATCGCCTTTCCTATGCCCTATTGCTACATCTTATATTCGGAAAAGCTCAACCGGTATTATGTTGGTGCGTGTACAGATTTGGAGAGAAGAATTTATCAGCATAACAGCGGACTTTCCAAATTCACTTCCCGTGGTATTCCCTGGATTATTTCCTACAGGGAAGTATTTCTTACATTGACGGATGCGAAAAAAAGGGAAGCTTACATCAAGAAGCAAAAATCGAGAAAATATATTGAATAATTGATCGGCGGCTCAGTTGGTAGAGCATCCCGATCTGAATCGGGAGGGTCCTGAGTTCGAGCCTCAGCGGGTCACTCTTTTTTCACTGTCTGTTATAAAAACAAACATGAAAAAGGGATGATTCATTTTTTGAATCACCCCGATTTTCATGTTTTCAAATATTTTTATTTTGCTAAATTCCGGGTCAACCAGCCGCGTTTGCTCGCAGTGGCAATTGCATAGGGTGTAATCCAAAATAAAGCGAAAGTGTATAGGATGCTGTAGGTATAAGCCCATACAGATTCACTCACATTATATCGTTTCGCATAAAACAACATGGAGAAACTCGACACAATAAAGATTCCGAAAAGCGTTGACGTAAGGAACAATACAGGATGCGTAATGATAAAGAACAACATAAAAAGAAGGAACGGATAACTCATAATCAGGCGTAAAAATTGGCTGATAAATAAGATTCTTGCGCCGGTTTTTGCTCCCTCCCTGAACTTTGTGAATACATATTTCGACATTTCTATGTTTTCACGAACGTTGCTGCGTCCCCATCTGATAAACATTTTATACAGTCCTTTATAGTTTTCAGGAACATTTGTATAGGCATAAGCATTTCTCTGAAAAAGAACCTTGTGGCCTTGTTTCAGTATCATGTTCGTCATTGCACGATCTTCGCCAATATCAGAAGGTTTTCCCATGAATGTCTGGTTAATCCAGTCGGGTAAAACCGCCATTACTGCTGTCTTCCGATAAGCTGCCAATGCTCCGGGTGTACACAAAACCGAATCGAGACTGCTTTCTGCCGAACGAACAAATTCGAAGCTTAAAACAAAACTTACATCCAGCATTTTGGGCAAAAGCGCTTTTTTCTTGTTCAATACACGGATGTTTCCGGCCACGGCGCCACAGTTTTCATCTACAACAAACGGACTTACGAGGTTGCGAAGCGTATCGGGCTGTACAACAGAGTCACTGTCTACTGTTACAAATACATCTCCGGTTCCCAGTTGGAAACCCCGATAAAGCGCATGTCGTTTGCCCTTATTCTGCGATTGCTGATATATATCAAGACGGGTTCCCAAAACCTCTTTCGCTTTCTGCATCCACAGCCAGGTGTCGTCCTTACTGCCATCATCGATCGAAAGGATCTGTAATTTCTGATCCGGATAATCACTGTTCGCAAGGCTCATTAAGGTGTCGAAAACCTGTTTTCCCTCATTGTAGGCCGGAACAATGATCGTGCATTTCGGTAAATCTGTATCAGTCACCGACGGGATGGATCTGTACTTGAAATACCTGTATAATTTGAAGAAAAAGAATCCGCCTTTGAATACGAATAATACGGTGGCAACTACCAAAAAAATAAATCCGGCAGTAGTACTCAATCGCTCTTCCCGGAAATTGGAAAAGTCATGATCCAGATAAAAGAATAAATAGACAGCACTGAATAAAAGCAGGAAGGTTCCGGCTAATATAAGTGCTTTGGAAGGATGACCGGATTTATCCGCAGAAACCTTTTTCAGCCTCCCGGTTTTAGTCTCCGTTTTTTTACCCAACAGATCGGATCTTTTGGATTGAAATGAATCAGGAATTATACGGGTGGCGGGTTGGCCTTGCAAAACTGTGGTCATATTGGTGTTCATTTTCACAGGAGTTTGTTTAGAAATATTTTATTCGAGGCCGATTAGTCAAAGTCTGTGCCAACTGATGCCATTTTATCTGCGCACCAAATCATTATAAACTCTTTAAGAATCGCTCTGCTATTGACTTTCCTTCGTTTTGAGAACGTGCAGAGACTTAAGAAGGGAAGATTGTTAAGGCTTTAAAAAATTAAAAAATCGGTTTTGGTTAACGCAGAATTCGACAAATTTTTTCTAGAAAAAATGACCTGCAAAAGCATGGAAAGGAGTGAATTCTTTACAAAAAAAATCGATTCGTTTTTGCCCGCTTTTTTGGATTGCTTGAAAGACCCTTCAATTTAAGACGCTCAGTTCACGGTTGTATCTATTCTTATATTCGAGCGGCGACAATCCTGTAATTTTCTTAAATATTGTTCTGAAAGCTTTCGGATCTGAATATCCGATCTGGTACATCACTTCATTTACGTTTTCGCGGCCGGTTTCGAGAAAGAGTTTTGCAGCTTCAATCTTTACTCTTTGCATGTATTCAACCACTGAATTGGAGGTAGCTTTTTTAAAGCGCCTTTCAAAACTTCTTCTGCCAACCGAAACAAGAGAAGTAAGTGTATCAACCGTAATTTTTTCGTGATAGTTTTTTTCGATGTAATCCTGAGCCTTTTTTATTTGTTCATCTTCATGCCCTTTCTGACCCTGGAAAATAATAAACGGCGATTGACTGTGCCGGTCAAAATCAACCTGAAATATTTTACTGCAAAATATCGCCGCTTCTCTTCCTACATATTTTTCTATTATGTAAAGAATCAGGTTTGCGGAGGAAAAAGAGCCTCCGCTCGAATAAATTCCCTGTTCATCCGTAATAACTTTGTCAGCAACAAGATGTACATCCGGAAATTTTTGTCTGAATTCATTTGCCACACGCCAATGTGTTGAGCAGTTTCTTCCGTTGAGTAAACCCGTCTTCGCAAGTAAAAACGCGCCTACGCAAAGACTCGCAATCTCGGCTCCCGCTTTATATTGCTTAAGAATCCATGGAATAAATTCTTCGCACTTCAATAATCCCTGTTCTATCTCACCGTCAAAAGCTGGAATGATGATAAGATCAGTGGTTTTCAAATCTTTGAGAACAACATCCGGATGAAGGGTACAGAGCCCGTTATCTAACCGGATGGAAGGAGAGAGCCCGGCAAGCTCAACTTTGAACGCAGGCGGTTTCCCCTTCTTCATCAAGAATTGGTTTACGGCAATAAATGCACGTCTGGGGTTATCAATACTTCCCAGGTTGCTTCCTTCGCAGGCGATGATTGTGATATGTTTCATGGAAACGGATATTTTGATAAACTTACCCGGTTACAAAAATAGCAAAGGTTTTTGTCGTAATCAACCCCCGATATTGCCGTAATTACCCCCCGATTAGTGATTTTTTGCAATTAGGTTTGCCCGGACATTCATTAATTCAATAAAAGAAAAAAAGTCTGGATGGAAACACTGAGCATACAAGCGAAAATCAGAATTGTAAAACCGGCAAGCGAGGTCTATGAAGCGATAGTGGAACCGAAGAAAATGAGCAACTATTTTATTTCTTCCGGATCAGCAAGAATGGAAGACAACAGCACAGTAATCTGGAAATTTCCGGAATTTGATTCGGAAATACCGGTATCCGTAAATACTGTTAAACCGGATCAATATGTTTCGTTTTCCTGGGATGCAGGAGATCATCCCCACAGGGTAGAAATCTTTCTTGAGGAAGACGGAAACGCCGCCACCGTTGTTACCGTAACCGAAAAGGAAGAACCAAACAATGATGCGGGAATTAAATGGTTGAAGGAAAATACGGAAGGATGGGCCAACTTTCTAGCCTGTCTTAAAGCCTATCTTGAATACGGCATCAATCTAAGAAAAGGCGCATTTGACTTCATGCGAACAAAAGTACAAGATCAATAGTTTAGGCCAACGGAAACGGATGGTAATCTCGTCGCTTTGAACTCTAATTTAAACATAACCTGAATATTGCAAACTGAAACAATGATGAAACAGGACAAAAGTAGTACCTTATTAAAAACCGTTTATTGGATATCCACCGGTATCATCGCATTATTTGAGCTTTCGGGCGCTTTTTTTATAAACAGTGATATGGCAATTGCGGGAATGCACTACCTCGGACTGCCCGATTGGTTTAGGTGGGAAGTAAGTATCGGCCATATTCTTGGCGGCATTCTCCTGATCGTACCAATTCCGGCGCGTATAAGAGAATGGGTGTATGTGGCTTTCGGAATTGATTTCATTTCCGCATTTATTGCTTACATGTCTATTGAAGGCTGGGGAATGGGCGCCCTCTCACCTTTAATCTTTCTCGTACTGCTGGTAATTTCCTATGTCAGCTATCATAAATTAAAAAACATCAAAAGCGTAACTGCGGTCCGAAGTGAGCATGAAAAAGCGCTGATATTGTAAAACGAAAATCATTAAACAACAAATAAACATTAATCGTTATGAAATTTGATCAGAAAATAACGCCTTGTATTTGGTTTGATAATAACGCTTCGGAAGCAGTGAAATTTTACATGAATGTGTTTGAAAACGGTAAAATTATCACGTCTTTAAACAATACCGAAGATTCAAATGCCTCGGCCCCCGATTCGGTTTTGACTATTGGATTTGAGTTAGAAGGATTTAGATTTCTTGCACTCAACGGAGGCGCTACCTTTAGACCGAATCCATCGATTTCATTCTTTGTCAACACAACCGATAAAATGCACATCAAGAGGATGTGGGATAAACTTTCAAAGGAAGGCATTGTGAGAATGGAGCTTGATGAATATGACTACAGCCCGTATTACGGATGGATTGAAGATAAATATGGTGTTTCCTGGCAGTTGATGACGGTGGAGAAGGAACCGGATCAAAAAATTGTGCCCTGCCTGTTATTTACTGAAGCTGTGTATGGCAGAGCAGAGGAAGCTGCAAACTTTTACAGTTCGGTTTTTCCGGATTCTTCCATGGGGATGGTTGCGAGATATCCGGCCGGAAGTGCTCCGGATAAAGAAGGTGCAATTATGTATGCAGACCTCCAACTTTCTGGTGAGAAATTCGTGGTAATGGAAAGCGGCCACGAGCACCGATTCCAATTTAATGAAGGCGTATCGTTAATGGTCAATTGCGAAACCCAGGATGAAATCGATCAATATTGGAATAAGTTAACGGAGGGTGGCAAAGAAGTGCAGTGTGGCTGGTTGCAAGACAAATTCGGCGTTTCCTGGCAAATCGTTCCCAAAAACATTTTGCGATTGATTAAACCGGAAAATAAGGAGAAATCGAAACGCGCCATGAAGGCAATGATGGGAATGATAAAATTGAATATTAAAGAACTTGAGGAGGCATAATCCGGGTCTTGTTGTTTGTTCGATTGAATCAACATAAAACCGGAATTAATAAGATATTTGTGAAATGAATGTTCAACCGGTTCTTGAAGATGAAGTAATCATCGCTTTGCCTTTGAAGGAGGAAGATTTCGAATTGTTGTATGCAGTAGCTTCTGATCCGGCTGTTTGGGATCAACATCCCAATAAAGACCGGTATAAAAGGGAGGTCTTTCAGAATTTTTTCGAAGGGGCGATCCGTTCTCACGGTGCCTTTATTGTCTACGATAAAACTACCGGTAAGCCCGCCGGTAGTTCCAGATATTATGATTATGATCCCGAAGAGCGATCGATCTTAATAGGATATACATTTTTCGCACGTCAATTTTGGGGAAAGACTTATAATTATCGCTTGAAAAAGTTGATGCTTGATTATGCATTTCAATTCGTTGATAAAGTCATCTTTCATATCGGCGCTACCAATTTCCGGTCACAAAAGTCCATCTCAAAACTCGGTGCAAAAAAAGTGGCTGAAGAAGAAGTAACTTACTATGGCGAAGCACCGAAACTGAATTTCGTATATGAAATTACTAAGAAGGAATGGGAAGAAAAGACTTCAACCATTCCAGAGAAATAGCACTAGATAAGAACGCAAAACCAAACGAATGTTTGTGAAATAACTTGCGAAAAAAGGCAAGTTTTTTTTTGTTGTCTTGAATTCGTTTTTATATTTGTTCAGCAATGATAGTTACAAAGGCCTACGGTTTTCGTTATTTTTACTACTATTTTATTAGGAGCCGGGATTGCTTTTGTTAGCGCGATTAAATTAAACTAAACATAAGTG
>JAFAEW010000144.1 GCA_023423835.1 Bacteroidota bacterium
TGAGTCAGGTGCTCTAACCAACTGAGCTATAGGCCCGAATTCAATTGATGAATTCAAGGCGGCAAAAATAATTAATTCCATCTACTTTCCAAGAAGATTGTGGTCTATCTTTAAATTTGCTAATGCAAAAAATCAAAAATATCATTTTCGATCTGGGCGGCATTTTGCTTAACATTGACTTTAAAATCGCAACGGAAAACTTTCGCAAGCTTGGCGTGAATGATTTCGACAATTTTTTCCGCCAGGACCATGTTTCCCAGATTTTTGCTGACCTTGAAACGGGTAAGATCACGCCCGCTGATTTCTACGAGGAATTTCTCACCCAAACCGGTATTAAAACCTCCTACCAAGAACTGGTATCGGCCTGGAATTCCCTGCTGCTCGATTTTCCTCCCAAACGCATTGAGTGGCTCAAAGGATTGAGGCAGAACTACCGCCTTTTCCTTTTCTCAAACACCAATAAAATACATTATGATGCCTTTATCGAAAGTTTTAGAGAGATGACAGGAGAGGACTTCAACAGCTATTTCACCAAAGCTTTTTACTCACACGAAATGGGATTGAGAAAACCATTCCCTGAGGGTTTTGAATTTATTTTGAAGGAACAGAACCTAAATCCTGCCGAAACGCTTTTTATTGATGATACTCTTCAGAACGTAGAAGCTGCAGGCTTATTGGGCATGAAAACAATTCATATAAAACCACCGATGACGATCCTGGATCCGGAAGTGCAAAACATTATCACCGAAGCTTAAAGCCCGTTCTCATCGTTCATATACAACTTTTCCCTTTTCCACCACCTGAAACCGATATAACCGGCAATCAGCAGGGGCGTGGCCATCAGGTAAATAATTCCACCATTTAATCCTTTGGCCGGACCTTCTCCCAGTTGGGAAGCGGTTTTGGTACAGATCGAACATTGTGCGAGTGCGGTATCAGCAGAAAATATTAGAATAGAACAAAGTAAAATGGCGAGGAGGATAATCTTTTTCATGATCAACAGATTCTTAAACCACAAAGATAGGCAAATAAAAGGGTTGGATATTCCCCCTGCCGGGCGAAAAAACCGCTGATGCAAGATTGCGCAGATGTCGGGTTTTTATTTTTTGTACTTTTAAATTGAGGTTATTTCTTTTTTGCGATTTCCACATATCAAAATTTATGCAGCGGTTTCTATTTGCGGTTTTCCTAAATGTTTTACTGTTTGCAGCTACTGCAACCAGGTCGCAAATTACTTCCAACACCATAAAGGTGGGAATTGCCGGAACAAGTCCTTTCATCGTTGATACGCCCTCAAAAACGGGTATCTCACTCGAAATCTGGGAAGCCCTGGCAGACCGGATGAACTGGCAGTACCAGGAAGTTTATTTTGGCGATGTGCCCCAGGCTTTGCGGGCTCTGGAAGAAGGAAAAATAAATGCAGTGGCCGGTCCGGTCAGTATCACTTCCGATCGGGCAGAAAGAGTGAGCTTTACACAGCCCTATTTCCAGTCGAGCCTTTCGATCCTCTCCAGAACCGGGGAAACTTCCTTCTGGAAACGTATAAAACCTTATTTCACTGCCAGGTTTTTCCTTATGCTCTTTATTTTCATCGGTACCCTTGCTGTTATCGGCAGCATCTTATGGATAGCCGAGCATAAGTCCAACGATAAAGAGTTTCCGAAACAACCGGTTCGCGGAATTGCAAATGGCATGTGGTGCGCCGTAGTAACGATGACCACAACCGGTTACGGAGACGTGGCGCCGAAAACCTTTTGGGGAAGATTTGTGGCAGGGGTGTGGATGATTATTTCGCTTGGTTTCGCCACCACTTTAATCGCAGGCGTCTCGAGCACGCTAACTTTAAGCAAACTGTCAGGCACATCCATTCAAACCGTGGAAGAACTGGCGGGAAAGAAAGTGGCAACGGTTCCCGGTTCTCCGGCAGAAACATTTGTGCGGACACACGGTGGTATTAATGTGTCGGTGCTGAGCCTGCAGCAGGGATATGAGCTTCTTAAAGAAAAAAAGGCCGATGCCGTGGTGTACGACCGGCCGCAATTATTGTATCTCCTGCAACAAACCCACGACCGTTCCATCACCGCCTCCGAGGCAGAATATGAACGCGAAGGTTACGGATTTGCATTTCCCGTTACCGACACGAGTCTCCATGATATCAATATCAATTTGCTGGAGCTGCAGGAAACAGGGGTTATTAATTCTATAATATCCAATTGGCTTGGCAATGAAGGAGTCAAATAAAGTAGATTTTCCCACAGACCGGCAAGACGGATATTTTTTTAGCTCGGATTTTAATTCTACCTTTTGTCAAAATTGCTGATACCGTTAAACTAATGTCTTGGCTTCGGAAAATCTTCATATTGCCAGCGGACTGATCCTTCAGGTTTCGAAAGGGAACGAGAAAGCCTTCAAATGCCTGTTTAAAAGCTACTATGCCCGGCTGTTTCAATATATTTTCTCAATTATCAAATCAAAAGAAGTTGCCGAGGAATTGGCGATGGATGTGTTTTTGAAGATCTGGCTGGGCCGGGAGGTCATTCCGAAAATCGAACGTTTTGACGCCTTCCTCTTCAAGGTTGCCCGCAACAAATGCATCGATTTTTTACGATCTGCGGCCAGAGACCAGAAATTGAAAGAGCTGTTGTTCAAACAGATCGAAGCATCGCAAAAAAACGGGTTGATGCAACCCGAACTTGTTGAAGAGTATGAATTGCTCCTGCGGGAGGCGGTTTCCCTTTTATCGCCGCAGAGAAAGAAAGTATACCAGCTAAGCCGGGAAGCCGAAATGACGCATGACGAGATTGCTGCGCAACTTAACCTCTCGAAAAACACCGTAAACAATCATTTGGTAGAAGCAAAGCGATTTATTCGCACCTACTTCACCAAAAACTGCGATACCGCCTTTATCTTCCTTTTACTGATGTTGGAGTAAATTTTTTATTCCATTAGTTGTTCACTTCGTTTTTTTCGTCTTATAGCATATGCGCTGTTTAATTATTGCTTTGCAAAATGTTTTACCATGGATGAAAATCTGGCCGGTCTGTTTGAAAAGTATGTGAACAATAGCTGTACAGCTGAAGAAATGGATCGACTGTTTCTCCTGATCGCTGATGAGCACAATTTGGAGGTTTTAGACGGCGAATTGAAGGATCTCTGGAAACGAAGATTGACCGCCGACGGCAACGGTGAATTGAATCTGGACGAAAAGTTTTCGCAATTGATGGAAAAAGCCGGATCGGGACGACACACCGCTTCCATCCGCAAAAAAATCAGGCCGCGAATCTGGTATGCCGCCGCCGCAGGTATTGCACTCATCATAGCCGTTTCCGGATTTTTATCGCAAAAAAAATCAGGTGTTCAATCCGCTCTTAACCCGGTGGCTGCGCAAACAGATGTGCAACCCGGCAATAACAAAGCGGTGCTCACCCTTGCGGACGGTTCTTCAATTTTGCTCGACAGCAGCTTAAACGGAAAGCTTGCCATTCAGGGAAATACAGAAATTCTGAAATCGGGCGGAAAGCTGTCTTATGTAAATTCCTCTCTTCCCGCCGCAAAAACGGTTTTCAACACCATCACTACACCAAAGGGCGGACAATATCAGCTCGTTTTAAGCGACGGAACCCGGGTGTGGTTGAATGCAGCCTCCTCCTTAGTCTATCCCACCGCCTTCACCGGAAGAGAACGAAAAGTGATCCTGAAAGGGGAAGGATACTTTGAAGTTGCCCGCGATGAAACAAAGCCGTTTAAAGTTGAAGTAAACGCAATGGAAGTGGAAGTGCTGGGAACCCATTTCAACATCAATTCCTACCAGGACGAATCGGATATCCGCACAACGCTTTTGGAAGGAAGCGTGAAGATTTTGCAAAACGGAAATTCAAAGATATTAAAACCGGGACAGCAGGCTAGTTTAAACAAAAGTGGACAATTGAAGATCAATGAGTATGCAGATCTCGAAGAAGCCGTAGCCTGGAAAGAGGGTAGATTTCAGTTTGAAAAAGCGAATATTTATGCCATAATGCGGCAGATTGAAAGATGGTATGATGTAGATGTTTCGTATGAAGGAAATGTATCTGCACATTTTGTAGGTACAATTTCGAGGCAGGTAAATCTATCGCAGGTGCTGAATATGCTTCAATTAACAGGTGAGGTGCAATTCAGGATAAAGGATAAGAAAGTAACAGTGATGCCCCCAACGGAACGGAAGTAAACAGCGCATTTTCGAACAAAGATTTGCACCTCTCATTTACGCACTGGCTAATATCTATTGTTTTATAAAAAAGGAATACTATGCTTATAGAAACACGCTTTCCCCGGAAACTGCGGTTCATCAAAAATCAGGTGATCTCAAAGGTTTTGGCATCGGTGATCTTGCTTTTATGTTTACAACTAAGCATGCCGGGATCCGGCCAAAAGGTAACACTGTCGGTGGCGAATGCCTCTTTGCAAAAGGTTTTTAAGGAAATCCAAAGGCAAACGGGTTACAACTTTTTATATCCGTATGAGTTGTTGGAAAAAACCGATAAGGTGAATATGAAGCTTTCCAATGCGCCCCTGCAGGATGCCTTACAAACCTGTCTGCAACAAACGGAGATTTCCTATTCCATAGTGGATAAAACTATTGTGTTGAAAGAAAAAGAAAACCCGAAAACGGAGAAACAGGTAGCAGCAAATCTGCCTGTGGAAATAAAAGTATCGGGAACGGTTACCGATGAAAATGGAAATCCCATTGAAGGCGTTTCAGTCTATATCAAGGGTAGCTCCACAGGCGTAAGTACAAACGCAAACGGAGCGTTTCAAGTTAATGTTCCGGATAATTCGTCAAAAGTTCTTGTGTTTTCTTTTGTTGGAATGATCACGCAGGAAATTGCTTTAAACGGAAGAACCGAACTGAATGTGGTAATGCGAAGCAACATCGAAGAACAGAAAGAAATTGTGGTAGTCGGATACAGTGAGAAAGCCCGTTCAGAGCTCACAAGCGCTGTAACCGTGGTATCAGGCAACAAGCTGCGGGATGTAACCTCAAATAATGTGGGTTCAATGTTGCAGGGAAAGGTGGCGGGATTACAGGTAGTAAACAGTTCGGGAGTACCGGGAGCTGCGCCTGAAATAAGACTTCGCGGAATTTCGTCGGTCAATGCTTCCCAGGCCCCATTGTTTGTAGTAGATGGAATTATCGGTGGGAACTTCGATCCCAACGATGTGGAAAGCATTACCGTCTTAAAAGATGCGGCGGCCACCGCCATGTATGGTTCGCAAGCCAACGCAGGAGTGATTGTGGTGACCACCAAAAGAGCAAAGACTGAAAAGCCGCTGTTTGAAGGAAAAATCACCGCCGGCTTCCGTACCCCTGATTTTGGAAACATGGATATGATGGATGGAAGACAACTCTACAATTACCAGAAAGAGTTTTATCGTGACTATGTGCCATCCGATTCGGGCAATTCCTATAAAATCGACATCCTGAAATTTTATAGTGAAAGACCGCTCACATTGGAAGACCGGAATTATGACTGGCTAAAAACCATTTTTAAACCGGCATTCATTCAAAATTATTATACCTCTGTTTCCGGACGGTCGAAAAAAAATGAATACTATCTGGGCGTTTCCTTTTACGATGAAAAGGGAACCTTTATGAACACCGATTTTAAACGTATCAATCTGAGAGCATCCTCCGTCTTACATCTTAATGAAAATATTGATCTCACAAATAACATAAACATTAGCGGCGTAAGGGGAAACAGCTATGATTATAACGATATCTATTATGGTTTTCTGAATCTGCCCTGGGACAATCCGTATGACAGTCTTGGCAATCCGCTTTATGTTGATGGTAACTCGCCTTTCAAATGGTGGAGCAGGGATAAAATTAATCCCGTTCATACCATCGCCAATTCAGATCATCCCTACAAAGGTTTTGATGTAAACTACGATCTCAATCTGAATGCTGCTTTAACCAGTTGGCTTACGTTTTCGAGTACTAACCGCGGATCGGTAAATTACAGTAAGAGCACGAGTTATTATTCTCCGGCGGTAGCGGGGCAATACCATAATACAGGTTTTTTGAATGAGCAAAGCAGCCTGAATTACGGCGGAATCTCCAATAACCTTCTGAAGTTTAATTTCACCATAAAAGATCATCATATCAGCGGCCTTGCCGGCATTGCCCTTGAGGGTGGAAAAACAGAATTTATCGGCGGGTCGGGAAGAGGACTTCCCTTTAATCTGAAGGTCTTAAATGTGGTTTCAAGCAACCTGAGTGTAAATGGTTATAATGATCAGGCCTCCCTGCTGTCGTACATTTCGCAGGTAAACTACAGCTATCAGAACAAATATTTTCTCACCGGTTCATTCCGTGTTGACGGATCATCCGCCTTTCAGAAAAATAAACGTTATGGATCTTTTCCCGCTGTCTCTGCAGCCTGGCTTATGAGCAATGAAGATTTCCTGAAGGGAAATTCAACCATCGACTTTTTACGATTGCGTGGCAGTTATGGAATTACAGGAACGCAGGATATCGGAGCTTCCCGTTACCTGGGATTGTATTCTTTATCCAGCCAGTACAATTCACAATCTGCGGCTACGCCTTTGCAGCTTCCAAGTCCCGGACTCACCTGGGAGAGCAAACACCAAAAGAATCTTGGCATTGATCTGAGTTTATTCAAACGAATTTCACTTACCGTAGATGTGTATGATAATGTAACAAAAAACCTGTTGCTGCAGGTTTCGCAACCCCTGTCGGTAGGATTTGAAACAAGGTGGGAAAATGCCGGAGACATTGAAAACAAAGGCATAGAGCTTTCTCTTAACACGAGGAATATCGTGCAAAATAATTTTATATGGACAACCGACTTTAATATGAGCTTCAACTCCAACAAACTGAAAAACCTTCCTTCAACTTTTATTAAAACGGGTTCATGGGCAATTTCTCAGATCTACAGAAACGGCGGAAACCTCTACGAATTTTATATGCCGGTCTGGGAGGGCGTTGATCCGCAAACCGGAGCACCACTCTGGCAAAAGGTTACAAAAGACGCCAACGGAAATATTACCGGTAAAGAATCCACTACAAGTTATGCGGATGCAACCCTGCAGGAAGTTGGTTCGGCTCTTCCAAAATTCCAGGGTGGCATCACCAATACGCTTTCTTACAAAAATCTATCCTTAAGTTTCAATGCCTGTTTTCTGTCGGGAAACAAGGTCTATAGCAACAATCTGCGGTTTGTAATGAATGATGGAAATGAACCGTATTACAACCAGATCGTGCTTCCATCTGACTACCACATCTGGACACATCCGGGCGACATCGCCACCAATCCAAGTCCGCAAAATTCGGCCAATGCCAATGAACCTTCCACGCGGTATCTTAAGGATGGCAGTTTTCTTTCCATCAGAAATATTACACTGTCTTACGCTTTACCTTCCAACTTCGTGCAGCGCTGGCAGGTTGATGGGATCACGGTTTCATTGTCTGCCGATAACGTGTATACCTTTACAAAATTCCTGGGTCAGGATCCGCAAACAACGATTCAGCCCGATATTTATACTACACCCGGCGTCAGTGATTTTAAGTATCCGAATAACCGGCAATTTTTATTCAACCTTCTTTTTAAATTTTAAAGTTGAAACTGATGAAAAAGAATATTTTAATCGTCGTGAAAATTATCGGGCTTTCAGTTGATAAAATTCCGCATCGATCAAACGGATTTCTGAACAGCCTTATTAAAATACCGGTTGTGCTTCTGATCTTTCCCTTATTGTTATCGGGCTGCATAAAGGACGTTACGCCGAGCGACGCCATCACAACCGATGTGCTTGTTTCTACCACTGAAGGTCTTACGAATGCTTTAAACGGCGCTTATTCCCTCTTTAAAGACCATGTAGCATTTAATGGAACGCAGGACGATAACAATATGTACCTGCGTCAATATTTTCAATTAAGCGATTTTGCAAGTGATGACATAGTTTGCGGACAGGTAACGGAGGATCCCCTGTTTTACAGTTTCTCGCTTAATCATTCTCCCACACAGACCAATGTGCGATACTTCTGGTACATCTCCTACAAGATCATTAATTCCTGCAATACGGTAATTGAAGCCGTAGAAAAAGATTCCGCTTCCATAGATCCGGTACGGCAACAACTTTTGGGAGAATGTTATTTCCTGCGTTCGCTCTGCAATTTTAACCTCGTTCGTCTATTTGCCCGCCCTTATTCACAAGACAAAACGGCTCCCGGCATTATCCTGCGGAATACGACTTCCGATCCTTCGGAGAAAGCACGATCAACAGTGGAAGAAGTATATGCTCAAATCATTGCAGATGCACAAAGAGGAGCCGATCTTATGAATGAACAACGGGGTGTTCAATATGCAAGCAAAGAGGCTGCATGGGCATTGCTTTCCCGGGCATATTTGTATATGGAAGACAATGCCAATGCCATTACCTATGCCTCCAACGTAATCAATTCCGGGCGTTTCAATCTTTCAAGTGCCGACGCTTATCCCACACTTTTCGCCAATGCGCAAACCAACAGCGAAACGATTTTTTGTATTGCGTTTTCATCGAAAGACGATTATGGCAAATTCGGTTCTATTGCATCCATGATCTTTTCAGATGGCAACAGCGGATGGGGTGAAGAATTTGCTTCGGAATCGCTTCGGAAGTTGATGGGCAGCCATCCGGAAGATGTACGATGGAAATATATTATTCCTTTGAAAGATGAAAATGGAGATTTGCAAAAGCTTAATGGGATCGAAATTTATTACATCTCCAAATTTTCTTATCAGGATGGAAGCCCGACACTGAGTTCTCCGGTACTTTTCCGGCTGGCAGAAATGTATTTAAACCGTGCGGAAGCAAACGCGAAGATGGGCAATACGAAAGAAGCTTTAGATGATGTGGATGCCATCAGAAGAAACAGAGGACTGGAAGGAAGTTTGTACAATGGAAGCGTTCCCGGCGGTTCAACACTACTGAATGTGGTATTGAATGAAAGACGGATAGAACTGGCATTTGAAGGACATCGCACCTTTGATGTGTACCGCAACAAGATGGATTTGAACCGAACTTATTGGGGTTATCACCTGCCCGGTTTGAAGGAAACGGATATCAATCTTTCGCAAAGTCCGTCCGGCTATCCCAACATGATCGTTCAATGGACCGATCCGAGAATAATTTATTATATCCCGATCGATGAAATTCAAACAAATTCACTCTGTGTTCAAAATCCATAAGCATAATGATACTTAAAACAGATTGATATGAAAACTTTAAAATTATTATTTATCTATTCACTGATTGCCGCATTTTCCACCGGCTTTCATGCCTGCAAAAAGGATAATGAAGGTCCTTCTGTTAATGTAATCTACTCCGTTGCAGTAGATGGACTTACCGCTACTTTCACCAATCAAACCGAAGGCGTGGTAAGTTATAAATGGGATTTTGGTGATGGCACCACCTCAACGGAAGAAAGTCCCGTTCATGAGTATGCAGCCAAGGGAAAATATGTTCCTACCTTATATGTGACAACCGCTTCCGGTGAAACCTTTGAAGGTTCTACCGTGCTGCGGCTTTCGAAGGGATCACCTGTAAAACTCGATGATAATTCGTTTTCCGATTGGGATACACTGAACACCAATGTCATCATTTCCGGTTCTGGCGGAGGGATTTTCAGAAAAGTGAAGTTTGATTATGACGGTGAATACCTTTATTACTACATCGAGATGCAGTCGAAAAAGTCGAATGGCGACATATTCGACTGGTATATTGATCCGGACAATAATCCCGCTACCGGCTTTATCAACTCATCATTTCCCGGGGGAGGATTTGATGTTTTGATTGAAGGAGCGATGCTTGACAACTGGTTTGATCTCTTTTATCATACCGGGGAGCAAAGCAGCTTTTCTTTCGAATATCAGCCGGTATCGGACTTCTACAAGATCGGAACGATTACAGAATCGGAAGGAATTTTGAGATTCGAAGGAAGTATCACCCGGTCAAAGATTAAGGGGCTAACCGGAAAGGCATTAAAGATCGGTATCACGGCCACCAAAAGCGACTGGAGTGCTACACTCGGAAACGCGCCCGATGACGGTTCTCCGGCCTTTTATCTCGATATGTCGGAATAGCAGGAGATAAACATCGTGTATATCTTTAAAAGACGGAAAAATGAAGGACGCTTCTAACAAATATGAACCAACGGTTTTTTCCGGAGATATTGCAAATGCAACTCCGGAAAAGGGAAAGCTGCAAAATTTCATCGGATCGGGCGCAAGGCTATCATCACTCGATTTTTATCGTGGCCTCGTGATGGTTTTATTGATGCTGGAAGCGTCGGGCCTGTATGAGTACATGGTAAACTTGTCTGCACCTACCTCCATCGTTCATTCGATCGGCATTCAGTTTACGCATGCGCCCTGGCACGGTTTGCATTTTTGGGATTTGATACAACCTGCTTTTATGTTCATCGCCGGCACCGCAATGGCTTTTTCGCTCACCAAGCAGGCAAAAAAAGGAAGCAGTTGGAAACAGCAGGCTTATCATGCGGTGAAACGAAGCTGGTGGTTGTTTTTCTGGGGTGTATTGAATTATGCGGTAAGGGGCAATCATCTTTCATTTGAACTATGGAACGTCTTGACACAATTGGCTTTTACCATGCTGGTCGCGTTTCTCATCTTCCGCTGGAAAGCATCCTGGCAGATCCTGTTCAGCATTGGATTGCTCGTGCTGACGGAAGTCTTGTATCGTTTCACTCATATTCCCGGATTCGATCAGCCATTTACTGATCAGCATAATTTCGGAAACTATATGGATCTTGTTTTAATGAACAAGGTGAATGATGACGGTTGGGTGGCAATCAATTGTTTGCCCACTGCTGCTCATACCATTTGGGGAGCTGTGGCCGGAAAATGGCTGCTGAGAGATGTAAATATCAGAAGCAAGATCACACCTGTAATCCTATTTGGACTGGGTACACTCATTGCCGGATATGCCTTAGATCTTTCCGGTATCACGCCAATTATAAAAAGGATAGCAACGTCTTCCTTTACCCTGGCAAGTGGCGGATGGTGTTTGCTGGCATTGGCAGCTCTTTACGTATGGATTGATGTGATGAATCATAAACGGTATCTCTGGATTTTCACGATTGTGGGGATGAATTCTATTTTCATTTATCTCTTCTTTGAGATTGTGGTGCACCGCTGGCTTTTTGATTACAGCAATACGATCGTAAACGGTGTGCTGAGTCCGTTGGGATTGTCACAGCCTGTCATTCTCATTATATCTGCGCTCACGCTTTTTCTGTTGCAATGGTATTTGTGTTATTGGTTATACAAGAAAAAAATATTCTTTAAGGTGTAAAGAAAGTTACTGCTGTACGATTTTTATCCTGCCCGAGAGTTGGAAAAAACTGTTGTTTAAATAATTGTAGAAGATGGTCGAAATTTCCCCTGCTCGGCGTAGTCTCTGAACTACGTCGAAGCGTTAGCGAATCTCCTGATTCGCCCAGCTAAAAAATCCCCTTCGGACTCAGACAAAAAATTTTCTTTCACATCCCCGATTAGCGTCGCGAACTTGAATCTCAAACCCTGCAAAAAAGTCGATTGGCAACCAGCAAGGAGGAAGGAAAAAAAAACCGTCCTTTTCAGAACGGCTTTTATATTCAAATCTGATCTAATTATTGTTTCACCACTTTGTAAACAACCTGTTCTGTGCCAGCATTGATCTTTAAGATATACATTCCGCTTTGCAACTGAGCAGTATTCACATCTAAAGTGTTGTTTGAAGCATTACACATTTTGTTCTTAATGCTTGAAACCAGTGATCCCTGCATGTTGTACAAACCTACAGATACATTTTGCGCTGTAGCAAGATTCAACTGAATCTTAAGATTGCTGGAGATCGGATTTTGGAACACAACATCCGTAATTAAACCCGCAGCTTTAACGCTAATGGTTCTTGAATACTGGATAGTACCATCGCCATCAACCTGTTTCAAACGGTATTGAACGGTAGAAGCGGTATTAAACGCATTCTTATCGGTAACGGTATAAGTTTGTTCTTTCAACATATTCAAGGCATTCACAGTTGCAACCGTTTTGAATTGACCGTTATTGTCTGCGCGTTCAACTTCATAATGTCCCATATTCATTTCATCTGCAATTTTCCATGAAAGGGTAACATCGTTGTTTTTTCTTTCAGCATTGAATGAAATTAATCTCACCGGCATTACTGCACAACCGGTTTCGCTGGTAGATACGTAAGGTTCAATGAAAACACCGAAACCAACTCCGTAGTAGTCTTCATATGTACCCCATCCGCCATAAAGCGGTAAGTTAACCCAACCGTTGTTATCCTGAGCCTGATCACTGCTTACTACTGAAAGCGAGTCCTTGGTGCCGAGTCCACCGGTGGACCATGTCAGCGCTTTGTAATCGATAGTAGCGAAAAATTTCTTATTGTTGGTAATATTAACTGGCGTTGGGAAAGTGATCTGCGTAAGGAAATTTCCGTCCACATCCTTCTTAAGTTCTCCCAGAGTAGTGTAAGCGGAGTCACCAATCATGCTGCCCGGTTGACCGTTTTTGTCGGCTAAAATTTTAAAACTGATCTTTTTTGACAGGCTAGCTGACTTGTTACTGTTTGCGTACGCAAAATAAATATTAAATCCTGATACATAGTTGTATGCCTGGGCAGACAAATCGAAATGCTGAGCAAGTTGAGACGGCTGATCTGCGTTCGTCCCGGTAAGGAATCCTGCAAAGTTTCCATTCTGATCGGAAACAGTATAAACTTTTAAATTCCAGGTCTCCGGAACAAACATGGTGTCACAATCTCCCGTAAGATTTCCGGTGAAATTGCTTTTTGCAACATTCGGAAACGATTTTACCGCCTCCCGGATAGACGATTGGGCCTGCGATTGCAAACCAAATCCTACTGCACCCAATAACATAAATCCCAAGTAAAGCTTCTTCATAAACTAAATTTGTTTGATTAAAAATTTTACTAAAATTAGCGTTCTTTTTTGAAATGAAGAGCTAACTGATATAATTTTTTTTAATAAACCGATTTCCTCTATTTAACAGCCATTTTTCGGTTGATTTCTATTATTTTGCGATTTGTTGTTGACGCAAATCATAATTATGTTTCAAAGACTTTTCTTCTTAATTTCCCTGGTGCTTTTTTTGAGCTGTAATAATGAGGATAATACTAATACCGGCAATATTTCAAATACGGCCACACAGGCGCCTCCGCTGATTTCGTACAACATTCTGAAGGTTTTTCCACACGATACTTCTTCTTATACCGAAGGATTGATCTTTTATAATAATAACCTCTACGAAAGCTCAGGAAACTACGGAAAAAGCCGTCTCGCAAAAATCAACCTTCAAACGGGCGAACCGGAGAAAATGGTAAAGCTGGATCCGAAATTTTTCGGAGAGGGAATTACGATCTTTAACAACAAGATCTACCAGCTTACCTGGCAGGAACATAAGGTATTTGTATATGATCTCAATACACTTGAAAAAGTGAACGAATTGGCCTGGCCATTCGAAGGTTGGGGAATGACACATTCCGATGACGAGATCATCATCAGCACCGGCAGCAGTAATCTTTATTTTGTAAATCCGGAGAATTTCAAGATCAATAAGACCGTTGGCGTAAGCGATAATTACGGTCCGGTTAGTAATATAAACGAATTGGAGTATGTGGATGGAATCATTTATGCCAATCAATATCTCACCAATAATATCTTAAAGATCGATGCCGCATCCGGTAAAGTATTGGGAAAACTTGATCTCACCGGTATTTTGAATCAAAGCGGTTTCACCCACGATCCCGCCTATTATGCTCTCAATTCAGGGAATGTTTTAAACGGTATAGCGTATAATGCCGCCGATAAAAGCCTGCTTATTACAGGAAAATACTGGCCTGCCTTGTTCGAAATTAAGTTGAATGAATAGCGCGGGAAAAATTGTTTTGTTTGGTTTTTATTGCCCCGAAAATTTCTCTTTAATCTGGCTGCAAAAACGGCTTTCAATCATCTTTTCAGCAGCGGTAATCATATTTTTGAAAGCTCTTGCCTTGCTGATGCCGTGAGCGATGATGACCGGCCGGTCGACTCCCAGGACAGGAGTGCCCCCGTAATCTTCATAATGAAAGCGATGGAAATACGGATCATTTCCAACATTTCTTTCAACAGCGATGTCGTAGATTGATTCAGCAAGTTTTAAAATGATGTTTCCCGTATAGCCATCACAAACCGTTACATCGGTCTTATCCTGAAAAAGATCGCGACCTTCAATATTTCCTATAAAATTAATGTGGCGGTTGGATTTTAAGAGGGGATAGGTGGCATGTAAAAGCGCATTACCTTTGGTTTCTTCCTCACCGATATTGAGCAGCCCCACTTTCGGATTTTGAATATCGAGGAGATGCGATGCGTATAACGATCCGAGTAAGGCAAACTGGTTGAGCTGTTCGGGCTTGCAATCCATGTTTAATCCAACATCGAGCAACAGCCCCGTACCACCGGATAGTTTGGGAATAACCGTTGGAATAGCCGGCCTGATGATGCCTTCTACCGTCTTAATACTCATCATGGTACCCACCAGCATGGCGCCGGTATTGCCGGCGCTTATAAAGGCTCCGGCTTCACCGGTTGCCAGATATTTAAAGCCCAAAGCAATGGAAGAATTGCGTTTTTCCTTCAAAGCCTTGGTAGGATGCTCATTGTACTCTATTTCTTCAGGAGCGTGTACAATTTCGTACCTGTCGGAGTCTACATTGTACTCCTTAAACAGGTTTTCAAGTTCCTGTTGATTACCAATACATAAAACACTTGCAGGATCAGGGGTTTCCGCAAAATATAGCTGTAAGCCCTTTACCGCCTCGAGAGGAGCAAAATCTCCTCCCATCATATCGAGTGCAATGCGTATATCAGCCAATTGAAGAAATTTTTATTTTACAAATCAGGCCTTGATGGGTGCAACTTCTGAAACCAGTTTTCCTTTGTAAAATAATTTTCCTTCGCTTACATGGGCACGATGACGTACATGGGTTTCACCGGTTGTACTGTCTTTACTTAATGTAACGGTTACAGCTTTATCATGTGATCTTCTTTTGGCTGTGCGCTGTTGTGAATGTCTCCGTTTTGGATGTGGCATGATCTATTTTTTATACGTTTCAAAAATTTTTATTTGCTTTTCTAATTAAGGTCATTGAACTGTTGCAATCCTTTCCAGATGTCGTCGCCGGTTTTGGCGGCTTCCTCCTTCATCTTGTTCAACTTATCCAACGCCTCCTGATTACATTTCGGACTTCCGATTCCCTGTTCACAAATTTTCTGCATCGGAATACTCAAATTGATAAATTCGTAAATCCAATCGGCAATGTGTAAATGGCTTTCATTGCGGCTGATATAATAAACATCAGGATCTTCTTCCTGCTCATTCATTTTATCAGGATCATCAACGAGTTTTACCAGCATATTAAATTCATCCCAAAGCTGGATGGTAAAATCATTGCCGCAACGATCACAAATTACGTCTGCCTTTCCATCAATATCAAACTTCAGCAGCATAAAAGATGCATGTTTTTCAAGATGCAGTTTTATGTCAGCTTCGCAATTTGAGAAATCCTGCTTGCCATACTGTAAAAAGAACTTATCATCAATATGGTAACCAAATTCATGATCACCCGGTTTCAGTCCCACAAATGCAATTTCAAATTCTCTTTTCATGGCATTTTTTTTGGGCACGCAAAGATAGGGAATGCAGTTTAAAACAACAATCAAATATGTAGACTGATTGCGGCATTTGCTGTTTTTTTAACCATATTCGCATTGCTTAGGGGCCGGTTATCTAAATTAATTCTAATATCTACTCTTTTTCTTTCTTTCTTCGGGGAAATAAGGAAATTAGCGATTTTATTGTAAATCTAAATTTTCTTCTGCTCATGGCAAAAAGTTGGCGCCTTACGGTCATTTTAACTTGCATTGCCATCCTGATAAAAGTGTTTTCTCTTTTTCCTGCCGCCGTTGAACAATATTACTCAACCGGTTTTTTCCCGGTTATATCTTCCTTTCAGCGGCTATTAACCGGTTTTATCTCCTTCAGCATCGGAGACATTATTTATGCCGTGTTTGTCATCTGGATATTCGTGCGGCTGTTTAAAACCTTAAGGGCGATCATTCTAAAAACCGTTACACGTAGAAGTTTTTTTAGATCTTTAAAGCGAACAATCAACCTAACACTGATCATCTATATTTTGTTTTATGGATTGTGGGGATTAAACTATTACCGTTTGGGCATTGCTTCACAACTTAACCTTCAACGGGATCAATACAAAAGAAACGACCTCCAAAGAATCAATCTTATGCTCATCGAGGGGCTTAATAACGAAAGGCGAAAGATCAACACCATGCTTGAATGGCCGGAGGTTGCAAAAAATGCTGTATCTGCCTACAGCCTCGCAAATCAATCATTGCCATTTTTGAAATACCGGTTCCCGTCGGTTAAAAGCTCTTTCTACGGGAAGGCGCTAAATTATTTTGGATTCCTGGGATATTATAATCCGTTTACCGGTGAGGCAAATGTGAATAAAGCGATGCCTGCTTTCCTGCTGCCATTTACCACCTGTCATGAAATTGGTCATCAGCTTGGATATGGGACCGAGGATGAAGCGAATTTCGCCGGATATCTGTCGGCCACCTCCAGTAAACTTCCGGAATTCCGGTATTCTGCAAGGCTTGAGCTGTTTCTTTATTGCAATGCTCAGTTATCAATCCGGGATTCGCTGACTTTCCGCAACAACTACTTTTTGCTCGATACACTGGTAAAGAAAGACCTCGAGGAATATAAAACTTTCCTTTTGGCACATAAAAATCCGTTAGAACCATTCATCACTGCCATCTACGGCCGGTATTTAATGGCCAACAATCAACCCAACGGCATTTCAACCTATAGCGATGTAGTGGCGCTTCTCATCGCCTATGAAAAAAAATATGGGAAAATTTGAGATGAGCGAACAGCTGATTTTTCTACTGTTTTTAACATTGATGGCATGCGTTTTTTGCATTTTGGAGTGAAGAAAAAATAATTTCATCACCTCTAAAAATCGTAAAGTATGAACAGTTTAGCGAGAAGCGATCAAAACAGAAACCGCACTGTAGATCCATGGAAAGATTTTTTTGGAATGGACTTTTTCAATTCCGGATTTCCGGCTATGAGAAGCAATATGCCGGCAGTGAATTTGTCGGAAAATGAAAGCAGCTATTGCGTTGACCTTGTAGCTCCGGGATTCAAAAAGGAAGATTTTAAAGTGAGCGTAAATGAAGATATTCTTACCATCAATGCAGAATCAAAAGAGGAAAAAAATCAGGATGGAAAAGAATACAGTCGCCGTGAATATACCAGCAGCTCATTTACCCGTTCATTCAAGCTCCCCGACAATACCAACGACGATCAAATAGCGGCCAATTACAAGGATGGAATTTTAAACATAACAATTCCTAAGAGTGAAAAAGAAAAAAAAGCATCGAAAGAGATCAATATTCAATAGTCCATAAATGAAACCCCAAAACCAAAGGTTTACGCCTTTGGTTTTTTTATGTTCTGAATGTGCAGCGGTAGCAATTAAATAGAATTGTACTTAACATTGCAATTAAAACTAAGGTTGATGGTGCAAAAAAGTTTTGGAATTTATGATGAGGGCGATGAAGGAAATTCGATATTTATCGAACAGGGAAACAACTATCTAACCGTGTGGAGGCAGGATCAACACGGCAGAAAAACCGCTCTCGAGTTGTTTGACGTTCCCCTAACCGGCTTTTCCGATTCTTACGAAGAAATTTTATCCGCCTCCCGCATCCTGAATCAGGAATTCAGTGTTGTCAACTGTGTGCTCGCAACCCCCGGCGCGATCATCGTTCCTGCCGAAATTTATAATCCCGCCCTTGGAGAATCGGCGTTGAAACTTCAGTTCGGGCTTGAAGGGGAAGTAGATTATTTTAAACAGGAGGTGGAGGACAAAATTGTGGTGGCCGTATATCCGGCGGAGCTGCTCAACAAACTTTCAACTTACTCTGTCAATCTTGTTCATAAGTATGGGCTGTTATTACAAAATCCACAGTCTGAGCCTACTTCGGCGCGCTTATGCTTTTATTCGAAACAATTCATATTTGAACTGTATAAGGAAGGTGGGTTGCAGCTCCTGCGGCATTTTGATTTCAATGAGCCCGCCGATGCCTTATACCATATTCTGAGTGTATTCAAACAACTTGGAATTGAACCGGATTCTATTAGTGTATCAGCGGCCGGATTGCTTGACACTTCGTC
>JAFAEW010000145.1 GCA_023423835.1 Bacteroidota bacterium
TCAGCCAGTTTTTAGGTCTATCGTCTTTACAGGGAAAAGAACTCGCGAAAAAAGGTTCTGATATTTTCTTCCGGATCGAAAATTCACCAAAGCCCATTATCGCCTGTGTAAACGGATTTGCATTGGGAGGAGGCTGCGAACTGGCTATGGCTTGTCACTTCCGCTATGCGAGTGAAACCGCAAAATTCGGACAGCCGGAAATCAATCTCGGTTTACTTCCGGGATACGGCGGAACGCAGCGTCTGGTACAACTCATTGGAAAAGGTCGCGCTTTGGAATTGTTGTTAACCGGCAATATGATCGATGCTGCTACTGCAAAATCCTATGGTCTCGTAAATGCTGTCTTCGCCAAGGAAGAACTTTTGGAAAAAGGCAAAGCCATACTACAGCTTATCAACAGCAAATCTCCCCTCGCTCTCTCCAAAATAATCAAAGCCGTAAATGCGGTTTGGGACGAATCAGCAAATGGATTTGAACTTGAATTGAATGCTTTTGGAGAATCTTTTGACACCGAAGACATGAAAGAAGGCGCGAAAGCATTTTTGGAGAAAAGAAAAGCGGTGTTTACCGGTAAATGAATACGAGGATTTCAAACCGGCAGAATCAGCAGCTTCATTCTACTTTTTCAACTCTTATTCCTGCATTCAAGACATTTTTCAAGGGATCTTCGCGCATGATTTGCTGCAGAATAAAAGTGTATTCTCCGCTTTTCAGTTTCACCGGAAATTGATTCAATAATATCCTGTGTTCAATGATATCGCCCATTGCAGCGCCAAGCCAGCCTTTTGCATTATCACCCAGTTTAAGATTGAGCTGTTGCTGTACAGCCGTATCTCCGGGAGCAATGGTAGTAACGTTTAACCATATATTATTGAAATCATAAGCCTCCGTGTGCCTGATTACAGTAAAAATGTTGTAGCGCGCAGAACTGTCGCTGATAACAAATTTGAAGGAAGGTTTATCATTGCCGCTCCATTCATGGTTGGGAAAAGAAACGATCTTTTCATAAAGGTCGATGGTTTTACAAGCCTGCAAAAGACAAACAACAAGGAGAATATATAAATGTTTCTTCAAGGTAACCTGATTTAGAGGATATTCAATATTTGTTCTTTTGCTTTTTCAAGTTCGTCTTTCATCAATACTACCGCCTTTTGCACTGCCGCATCATACGCTTTCGATCCCGTAGTATTGATCTCTCTGCCAATTTCCTGCAAAATAAAAGAAAGCTTCTTTCCCTTTGCCATTTCGGGTCCTTCTAATACTTCTTTGAAATAGCTGCAGTGATTGTCTAACCGCACCTGCTCTTCGCTGATGTCGATCTTTTCAATGTAATAGATCAATTCCTGTTCTAAACGATTTGGATCGTAATTTTCCTTTCCCACATTTTCATCCAGTACTTTCACAAGTCCCTCTCTGATCTTTCCTCGCCTCTCCGGCTCCAGTTCAGAAATAATCTTTTGCTGGATTTCAATATTATCAATCCGTAATAACAGATCCTTCTCAAGCGTAGCGCCTTCGTCTCGCCGGTGTTCATTCAAATCGGCAATTGAAGATTGCAGAACCTCTTTAAATCCGTTCCACTCCTCGTCAGAAATCGTATCTACGGAAGGCATCAATACATCCGGCATTTTCAACAACGTACTTAATATATTTTCGGTATTGAGATTCATTTGTTCCGCCACTTCCATAATGGGATCGACATACGACTTCAGGATGGCGGTATTGATTGTAACGGCTTTTGACGGATTGTTTTGCCGCATGCTGATCGTACATTCCACACTGCCTCTTATCAGTCCTTCATTTAATATTGTACGGATGTCGATCTCATAAGGTTTCAGAAAGGCCGGGATCGTTAATCGCACATCATATTGTTTGCCATTGAGCGATCGTATTTCTACCAGATAGAAAGTGTCGTTGATTACTTTCTCAGCCCGTCCATAGCCTGTCATTGAATATACCATGAGAATGAATTATGTGTTAGCAACAAAATTATTTTATTATTTCAGGAGCTACCGGTTTCTCCAATAACTTCTTATAAAAGTATTCAGACCTTTCATTGTTGTAATGTTCCCAACGGTTTTTCAGATTTGACCATCCATGTCTTCCGCCGGGATACAACATCATCTCGAAATTCTTTTTTGCATCCTGCAAACGGCCGGCGAGCTGAATGGTATTCTGAAGGTGCACATTGTCATCTAAAGTACCGTGAATAAGATAAAGATCGCCCTTGTAATTATCTATGTAAGTGAAAACGCTGCCCGATTTGTATCCTTCGGCGTTTTCTGACGGCAATCCCATAAAGCGTTCGGTGTAATGAGAATCGTACAAACGCCAGTCTGTAACGCTTCCCCCCGCAATCCCGTGGGTAAAAAATTTAGCTCCCTTTGTAAGTGCCATGCAGGTGATATAACCGCCGTAACTAAAACCGCTGATGCAAACTTTTTCTTTGTTTACAAATGGTTTTGAGGTGAGCCATTCTACCACTTCGGAATAATCCTTTATTTCCCAGTTTCCTAAATCTTTATAGAGATAGTTCTGTCCCATTTTCCCAAATTGTCCTGATCCGCGGTGATCAATCGCCACCTGTATAAGACCTTCCTTTGCCCACCACTGTGATTGGCCCACGCCTTTCCATCCATCGTACACGGTTCCGGCATTTGGTCCGCCATAAATATTAATCAGGACGGGATATTTTTTTGAACTGTCAAGATCCGTTGGCCACGTGATCAGAACCGGCAATTCAAATCCATCCGGTGTTTTCACCCGCAGCAGTTCGGTCTTTGCGAGCTTATACAAATCAAAATCGTCGCCTTTGCTATCTGCTATTTCACGAACGATCTTTCCGTTGTCATTTACCAACGCCATTTTCGTTGGAGTGGCAACATTGGAATAGCTGGTGATAAAAAAGTCTTGCCCCGGCGAAAGATTCACCGAATGTGTATAATCACCAAAGGTGAGCCTTGCAGGTTTTGTTCCATTTATCGATACTTTATACAGATCATGACGCGTGGAATTTTCCTTTCTTGCAGTGAAATAGATAACCCCTTTTTTTTCGTTTATGCTATTGATTCTGCTTACTGTCCATTCTCCGTTTGTAATTTGTTTCACCTGGTTACCTTTCATATCAAAGTGATAAATGTGCATCCATCCTGTCTTGTCGCTCAGCACGATAAAACCCTTATTATTTTCGAGAAAATGCAGTTCGGATTTCCAGTTGACCCAGGTTTTCTGCGCTTCATTATAAACAACTTCCTTTGTGCCGGTGGCAGGATTTACGGAATAGATGATAAGGTTGTTTTGACGCCTGTTCATCCATTGCATCCATAAGGCATTGCCGTCGGGCGTCCAGAAAGGCAATCCGAAATACTGATCGTCTTTTTCATTGAAGTCGCTCCATACGGTTTTGCGGGTTTCGATATCCACGATTCCAACTTTCACCTCCGGATTTTTGTCTCCCGCACGTGGATAGCGCGTTTCCTCGGTGCTGTCGGGTTGAGCAAAATAATTGGTGATCGGAAATAAAGGAACCTGGCTGTCATTGAAGTGCATGTAGGCAATTCTTTTGCTGTCAGGATTCCACCAGAACGCCCGGTAACGGCTTGCACGGCCCAGAATTTCTTCGTAGTAAACCCAGGACGCAAAACCATTGTAAACTACTTCGCTTCCATCGGTTGTGAGCCTCGTTTCTTTTCCGGAAGCCACATCGATCACATAGAGGTCATTATTTCTCGTAAAAGCTATCTTCGAATTATCGGGAGAAAGGGTAGGATTTTTTTCCTCTTCTTCGGTTTTCGTCATCTGCCTCTCAGCCTTATCACCGGTGGTCAAAAAAATATCGTTTTGTTTGATTCTAACCACAGGGAACGACGATGGCTTTTTTACATATTTCGATGCTTCCCCTGATCGTACATCCACTGAAACCGTGTCCTTGTTATTCACTAAGATGTAATGGGTGTCATCGTCCCAGCCAATGACCTGTGGCAGCGTTTTGAGTATGCCTTCTGTCTTTCCATTCAACATCTGATCGGCTGAAAGGTTTCGCAATTGAGCGCAAAGCTGAGTTGTGAGGGCGATCGAAAAGGCGAACAAAAACAGAGATTTTTTCAACATTATGGGATCTTTAAAGTCGGCAATTTACTTAAATAAAAAGATTTAAGCCTCTTGTTTTAAGTTGGGTTTATAATGGTATGTTTATTTCGTTACTTTGAAAATAAACGAATGCGGATGAAGCATAAAGTTGTGGTGGCAATTACAGGTGCAAGCGGATCAATTTACGCAGATGAACTTTTGAAAAAATTATTATCAATTCCCGATCAGCTCGAAGCAGTAGATATCGTGATGAGCAAAAATGCAAAACTGGTTTGGAAGACAGAACTTGACAGCGAAAGCTATGCTGATTTTCCTTTCAGGATGTATGAGCCGTCTGACTTTCATGCGCCATTTGCTTCGGGCTCCTCGCGCTACAACAGCATGATTATTGCGCCCTGCAGCATGGGCACGCTGGCACGCATCGCCGGCGGAATAAGTAATGATCTGATTACACGTGCTGCAGACGTGATGTTAAAGGAAAGAAGAAAACTTATTCTCATGCCGCGTGAAGCGCCTTACAATTTGATTCATCTGAAAAATATGCAAACGGTGATGGAAGCAGGTGGAATCATTTGTCCGGCAACGCCCTCCTTCTACCATAAGCCAACAGACATCAAAGCCGTTGTAATGACCGTGGTAGACCGGTTGCTCGATCTTTGCGGTTTTGAGATCGATTCTAAAAGATGGGGAAAAACCGCAGCGAATCAGGAAAATAAAAATTAATTTTAGATCACTATTCCAATATAATGGGTGCTTTCAAAAGATTTCTGAAACGCATATTAAAAAAGCCAATCGTTGCCATTGCAAATTCCGTTTCTTCCTCTCCAAAAAAAGAAAACGTTTTTACGTCGCTAACCAGGCTTTATCAACAGGCATTGGAAGAACCGGGAGAGAAAAACAGTAAACTTGTAAGACTTGACCCGAAGGATCAATCGATCATAATTTTCTCCGATCAGCATAAAGGCACGAGAAATGGTTCTGATGATTTTAAAACTGCACAATCTACTTATCTCGCCGCCCTCGAATATTACAACAACCTGAATTATTACTACATCAATCTCGGAGATTGCGAAGAATTATGGGAAAATACGGTAGCAGGAATTTTAAAATACAACCAGGCTGAATTTGCCGTCGAAAAAAAATTTGCCGATCGCACTTCCTACTGCAAAATCATCGGTAATCACGACTTGTATTGGGGCAACGATCCATTTGCTCCGCTGCTTATCAAGAAGATTTACGGCCGCGATCTGAAAATTTATGAAGGCATTTTGCTTAAGCTGCAACTGGAAAATGATGTACTGAAAATCTTCTGCACGCACGGTCATCAGGGTGACCTGCAGAGCGACGGAAATGCCTTCAGCAAATGGTTTGTCAGTTATATCTGGGGACCACTACAAATGTTCCTCGATATCAATACAAATACACCTTCAAACAATGACGAGTTGAAAACGCTGCACAACCAATTGATGTATGAGTGGACCTGTGAACAGGAGGATATCGTCCTGATTACCGGCCATACACATCAGCCCGTTTTTCAATCGCTTACGCACCTCGAAAGGCTGTATCTTGACCTTGAAAATGCACAGCGAAGCAAGGATTTTGAAAAAATAAAGGCTGTTACCTCGGAGATTCCGAGAAGAAGAAGGGAATACGATTTCCTGAGTCACTCGTTCAGAAGTATGCGACCATCCTATTTCAACTCCGGCTGTTGTTGTTTTGATGATGGTACAATTACCGGCATCGAAATAGGATCGGGAAAGATCTGCCTGGTAAAATGGACCAATAAAAACGGAGTTCCGGAAAGGATAGTTGCAGAATCCGCATCGCTTGAAGATCTGAAAAAATCAATTGGCAAAAAAACATTGTCAAAAAAGGAAGTAAGGCAATAGTAAAAAAGAAGCCCCGGAAGAATGCCGGGGCCGTTTTTCTATCACCCTATTTTAACCAAATTTATTTTCCACCGCCGCCGATTCCACCGGCACTCTGTCCACCAACCCGCTTGCTTTCCTCATCTGCTGCAGTTTTACGTTGACGGTCGGCTTTTACCTGACTGTTTCCAAATCTATATGTAAGGTTGAGTTTGAACTGACGGCTATCCCAACCGCCGTCCATCTTGATGTACTGGCCTGCGAAATCGCTGGTGCCACCCCATTTCATTGTTTTGAAAATATCGGTAACAGAAGCCTTCACGGTTGCTTTACCTTTCAACAGGCTTTGCTGCAATCCCGCGTCAAGACTCCACATGGCCTTGCTTTTAAACGTTCCCTGCCAAACGGAAGGAGAAGCATAAAATCCGCTCATTTCGAAAGTTGTCGTCTTTCCCAGTTTAATGGATTGCTGAGCATAAAGGTTTACTGCAAAGGCATCAAGATTGATTTTTCTTCCCGCTCCGAAATCGGCTTTGTAATGGGTATAATAACTGTTCACATTGGCAAACACGCTATACCATTTGTAGGAGAAAGGATAGCTGATATTGAGACTCACGATATCCTGGTCCGCAAGGTTTTTCTTCGTCATAAACGCTTTTGAACGGTCGGTTGTATCGATGATTTGAGAGAACACATCGTTTACATGGCTGTAGGTAAGCGTTGTAGTAAGTTTATACTTGAAAGTATTTGTCAAAGCGATACTGTTGGTGTACTGCGGTTGCAATTCCGTATTTCCCTTCATGTAGGTGTATTCATCCAGCTTAAACTCAAATGGATTCAGGTCCTGATAAGCCGGACGGTCGATTCTGCGGCTATAGCTGAGGCTCCACTGGTTCATCGGATTCTTGTTGAAGGTAATTGCGGCACTTGGGAACAGATCGGTATACTTTTTCGTGAAGCTCGAGTCATAAGTTTCGTACGCTCCACTATTCCAGCGGTAGCCGTTGGAGATGCCTTTAGAATAGGTGTTTTCAACCCGCAATCCTGCCTGAATCATGAAACCTTTAAACTGGCGGTTGTAGTTGGCATAAACTGCGTTAATATTTTCCTTGTAATTGAAATTATTGCTCTTCAACGTATCCATCACCTTTTGGTTTGGATAAACATTATATCGCTCAAAATCATTGTTGGTAGTTACATAGGAAGATTTTGCTCCAAGACCCAGCTTTCCTTTTTTGAAGTTTTGTTCATAGTCGGCTTTCGCTGAATAAATATCGATCGTTGAAGGCGCAATCATATTGTAGACATACTGATTGATTACGGCACCGGTGGCAGGATCGTAATAATAGTTTGGCTGCAACTGATTTGACTTAAGGTCATAGATTCCATAATCAGCGTCGATGTTGAGTTCCCTTCCCGATGTGTCGGTGTAACGATAATTCGCATTAAAATTAGTACTGTTACGCTTGCTGACATTATGATTGCTTGCAGCTAAAATCCGGTCAACAGATCCTTTATAACCAAAAGGCGTATTGGTGGTTGAATTCATGTCAAAGGTTGAATAATTTCCATTTGCCATAATTCCGATCGTGTTGTTTTTATTCAGATAATAATCAATACCGGCCTTAAATCCGCTTCCCTTGTAGTGCATATCCATGTCGGTTCTTTGATTGAAAACGGTATCGAGCTGAACCCTGTACATATTCATGTAATTTCCGTTGCGGTTATCACTGTAATTATAGCTTCCAAACACATTGATCTTACCGGAACGGTGATTGAGATTAGCACTTCCGTTATAACGCTGAAATTCGCCCGTGTTGAAGCCTGCACTTACAGAACCATTGGTTCCAAAAGTTTTGTTTTTCTTCAGCCGGATGTTAATGATACCGGCATTTCCTTCGGCCTCATATTTCGCACCGGGATTATTGATGATCTCGATTGCTTCAATCTGAGCAGATTGCAAAGACTTGAGATAATTACTCAGATCACTTCCTGAAAGCGGAGAAGGTTTTCCGTCAATATAAATCTTCACGCCATTTTTTCCGCTCAAAGAAATATTATCATCTTTATCAACCAACACACCCGGTGATTTTCTCAAAAGTTCCAATGCATCATTGCCCACGGAATTAATAGTGTTTTCAACATTTAAAATGGTTTTGTCAGCCTTTACTTCGATCATCGGTTTTCTCGCCGCTACTGTTACACCCTTTAATTCTGAACTTGATTTCATTATTACTATCGGAGGAATGATAGCATCAGAGGAAGAATAATCGATGGTTCCGGAAGTTGCATTATCATATCCGACAAAGGAAACCTTCGCGAAATATTTACCCGGTTGAATTTCCTTAAACTGATATTCCCCGTTCTCATTGGTTACAGAGAGCTTGGCAATGGACGAATCTTTGAGCTTTAGCAGACTTACCGTTGCATTCCCAACATTTTTTCCTTCGCCGTCCAGCACGCTTCCCTGTATGGTCTGGGCGTTGATGGCCGCCGCTACAAGCATTAAAAAGTTTAGTAATAGTATTTTCTTCATGTCAATAAATTTTTAAGATTATAGCAGCAAATTTGTAGGATGTAAAAAATGGAAAGAAGCTGAATCTGGTTTAACGGTTTTAAAAAACCTGTAAGCGGTATTAAGAAAATGTTAATAGGGATTTGAATAACGGGCGATTTTGGAGGCAAAAAAACCGCCTGGATTTCACATCCGAAGACGAAAATCCGAGGCGGGAATATTCCACTCTAACTATCTCATAGTAAGGCTCTTATACTCACTCTCCCGGTATGAATCGGGCGGGTACCACCCGGCTTTCTTCCTTCATATCCTAAATTGAACTCAATATTGTTTAACAACCGCTTATTAAATTCGAGTGACCAAAGGAAATTTTTTCCCGGCAAAAGCGCATCAAGCATAATGTAGCTCACCGTACTGTTTATCTCGCCCTTATAATCGATGTAGGTGTAATTAAATTTCGCGGACAGCGAAGTATTGGAAAGTGTGTTGTATTTCGATTCAATATTCAATGTGTTGAAGATCGCTGATTCACCACCTACTTTATTTTTTTTCATCACATACTTATAACCGCCGATTATCCGAAAGCTGGATCCGGAAGTATAGGTGATTTTTGGTTCTGAGGAATTTGAAACTGTGGAGTAATTCCGGTTGTCATATCCGGGGGCTGATAAAGCGGCACGACCGGATTTTTGAATCCATTCAAGCATATACGATTTGGCCACCGTTACCCTTCCCTTGACTGTAAATTCTTCAAACTGATTGGTTTCGGAACCGTAAGCGAGCAGCGCTTTTGTATAATTTTTCAGGTGATTAAGGTCTAATCCCCAAACCTGGCTGAAGCGGTTAAACGAAAGGGTATTATTTAAAACGAGATTGAGATTGATTAAAGCCGTGTCTGCAATTTTTCCGTTGAACGGATTGAATAACGGACTGCCGGCGGCCACCTCCTTTTTAAACGATTGAATCGAAGACTGCAACAAAAACCGGCTGAGGAATTTGCGCAACTTTTCATTGCCAATAGATGATTCAATATTTTTGGGATTGAGGGTTAAGGCGTAATTAAACTGTGTATAGTTTGCCTTAATATATTCCGTGGAAGGTGTGTATATTCTGATGTATTTTGCCTGATCAGGAAATATCGCGATCACAAACTCGTTTAACTGCGGAATCTTGTCGTCGTTGCAATCGATCCAGGCATATTGTCCTTGTCCTGCCGGAACTTCCACGTAAGTAAAATTCCTTTTCGGTTCCTGGCCGGCGCCGATTTCATACAAGGCGTTTCCCTTTAAAAACCCTTTCCATTCATTGACCGTATATTCTATTCTTCCGAGTAAACTATTATCTGATTTCAGGGTAGTCAGTGAAGGATTGTTGATTATGAGTTTGCGATAGGTGATATTGAAAATAAACTGATGCTTTTTGTTTTCGAGTAGTTGCGCCTGCAAATTGAAATTATGGCTGCGGTCGGTCTGTAATAGATCTTTTTCGAACGGAGATTTATTCTTTCTTGTGAAATACTGAAACGACCAATTGTTTTGCTTCGAGTTGTCTGAACGAACAAACGCGCTTATCGTTTCAAATGAATAGCTTAACGGTGTAAGTGTATCAGAAACGAGGTTTCGGTTTTCGTTGTGTTCTACAGAATAATTTAATCCTGCCGTATAATTATTGAGCTTTTCAAATCTTTTTTTGATATCAACAGAAGGTCTGAAAAAGAATCCGCGGTCTGTGGGAGTACTGCTGTTTGTCAGATTGAAAACACCGGAAATTTCCCATCCTTTGAAATTTGAATAATCACTCACTACATTTCTTATCCCTTTAAATCCGTCGCTTCTTATATACGAATCAAACTTATATTCTACCGAATTACCTTTTGCGTCAGAAAGTCTTGCAGCAAAAAACGGAAGATGTTCATCAGCGGGTTGGGTCAGGAGTGGCAATCCCCAGTCTCTCGAAAACTCTGCCGGTCTGATTCTTTCAATGGGTTGAAAAAGATGGTTCACAAATTCATAGCCGGCCGCAATGTTGAGTTCCGATCTTCTCCGCCTCCCGATACTGTCCTGCCGGCTCATGTAGAGCTTTATCGCACCTCCCCCATCGTTTGTTTTTTCTTTTTGGGAAAATGTGTTGATGTCGTATTTACTGTAAGCAAATTCAGCATTCAGCAAAGTTTTTTCGTTTAAACGATAGGCTCCCGCCACGCTCACAAGCCGGTGGATTTTTGGTGTGACGAGAAAAATTGCGGGTTCGTAACTTCCCTGCGGAATACCATCAACCGGCGCAATCCATTGAAATACCTGTCCATTGGCGCTGCTGAATAACGGAATGTAATTCCCTTTATTCAGTCCCACCTCGGAAAAAACCAGAATATATCTTGCACTGTCCGGACTGGTTGAAAAAACATAAATTGAATCATGAGATCCGGATCCATAAACCGTGTCAATTTTTTTATACATAATACGGCTGACCGAGAAGGAATCGTAGGCTGCGTAAGGGTAATATGCGTTTTGAATGCTATCGCCAATATCGGCAAGAAATTGTCTCTGATCCTTGTCAAGCGTTTGATTGATGGGAGAATTTTTTGCATCGCCATTGCTATAGATACTTGCCGTTAAGGTAAAGCGCTGCCCGAAGTTTGTTTCATTGGTGGCATAGATCATTGAATTGAGGTAGTTTCGGTCTGCATATTCAAACTCCACCTGGATGCGTTTATCCTTTGTAATCATTTGCCGGGGAGTAAAGCTGATCTCCGCTGTATTGTAATTGATCACGTAATCCTGATCTTCTCCCCGCTGCATTTGTACGCCATCAATAAACACTTTTTCCGTTCCGCCCAGGATAATGAAAAAAGCCTCATTATTGTTTCCTGTCAATTTATATGGACCCTGATTTCCCTCACTTCCCTGGAAAATATATCTCGCAAATTTTCCTTTTGAAATGGCGCCACTTAGAAGCGTGGAACCCCTGATATTTTCCGTCGCATTCCACTTCTGTGCATAAGAAATTCCCTGCAATCGTTTGTAAAAATGAAGGAAATAGGAAGGTTGCTGACGGAGGTCGATATCCCCGAGCTGCACCTGCCAGGAAGGCTTTGTGAACTGCAATAAAACTTTATCGAACTCATTGAGTTGTTGTGTTGTTCCTTCAGGCTGGATGGGAATATTGTTGTCGGAAATTGCAGCGGCAAGTTCGATACTGTCGCCGATAAGTCCATTAAGCTGTAGATTGAATTGCGAGTTGAAAACCGCATCCTGGCTGTTTCCAAAGCTGATGCTTCTTCCGAAACTTCCGTTATAATTGAGTTTGCCGAAATTGAAGGGTCCGTTTTGGTTCTTACTTTTCACAGCAGTCGAAGGCGCGGCCTGAAAGTTGTTCAATACACTATCGTAAGAATAGCGGGAAACCTGGCGCGAAAAATTAAACGGAAAAACCCGGTACGTGACCGCGATACTATCTGCAGGATAATTTTTTTTCCACACCAACTCCGATTTGAAAGGATCAAGATCAAAATACGATGTGTCAGCTATGATCGTAAAACTGCCGGGAACGATACTTAAACTGTCAATTGCAACAATTCCGGTTGTTGGAATTTTTTTTTCTCTTAATGTAGATAATTGCGCCTCTGCAGAAGTGCCAAACAGCAGTAGCCGCCAAATAACAGATATTACAATTAATTTTCGCAATGGTGCATCTTAAGAAGCAATTATCATTAAAATATTCCTATGGAAGAAGGATACAAGGCAAAATTATAGCCTTGGAAAGCAGTTGGCTATTTTACGATTGCTACCACCTTTGCCCCTGCACGTTTTGCGCTTTGCATAACCCTGAAAACTTCCCCATAATAAGCAGAAGTGTCGGCATTTACAACCACTGAAGGCGTGTCGATATAGGCTCTTGCTTTTGTAACTTCTTCCCTTAAAATTGTATCGATCAGGCTCATTTCGATTTGCTTTTGCCCGAGATACATTTTCTGATCTTTGTCGATGGAGATCACTATGTTTTGTTTGGCCTTTGTATCTTTTTTACCCGCCGGATTATTCACTTTTACGATATTCGGA
>JAFAEW010000058.1 GCA_023423835.1 Bacteroidota bacterium
GATCTGTGCGGAAGACGAAATCGGACTAAGCCCCAATCACGAAGGAATTCTGGTTTTGCCAGACAATGTAATTCCCGGGAAAAAACTTTCTGATTATTTCCGGACTTATGAAGATTACTTATTCGAAATCGGCCTCACGGCAAACCGGATGGATGCGATGAGCCACATTGGCGTTGCCAGAGATGTTTGTGCCTGGCTTGCGCAGCATCAGCGTGTTGAGGCGCCGGTGAAAATTCCCTCAGTAAATGGCTTTAAGACGGGAAAAACAGACAATGGGATTAAAATTACGATTGAAAATCAGCAGGGTTGTGAACGTTATGCAGGATTGGTGATAAAGGATATTGAAGTAAAAGAATCGCCGGACTGGCTCAAAAACCATCTTATTGCAATAGGACAAAAGCCGATTAACAACATTGTGGATATCACCAATTTTGTACTGCATGAAACCGGTCAGCCCTTGCATGCCTTTGATCTTGGGACGATTGACGGCAACCAAATCATCGTAAAAAATTTGCCTGAAGGAACAGGTTTTACGGCGCTGGATGGAAAAGAAAGAAAGCTGAATGCAGAAGACCTGATGATTTGTTCTGCCTCCGGCGCTATTGCTATGGCCGGTGTTATGGGCGGATCGGACAGTGGCATTCACGAACAAACTTCAGCGATTTTTCTCGAAAGTGCGTGGTTTAATCCTGAAATGATCCGGATGACTTCTCTCCGGCATGGATTAAGAACAGATGCTGCCCTACATTTTGAGAAAGGGGTGGATATTTCAAACCTGGTTTATGCTTTGAAACGGGCGGCGCTTTTGATTCTCGAACTTGCAGGTGGTAAAATCGAAGGTGAACTGAAAGATGTTTATCCCGTGCAAAAAGAAAAAAATGAGGTAAGATTGAAATACCATTACCTGAAAAAGCTCACCGGAAAAAGCTATCATCAGGATACCGTAAAGAAAATCCTGCACAGCCTGGGATTTGAGATTATCAAGGAAGGGATTGATGAAATTAGCGTGGCTGTTCCGTTTAGTAAGCAGGACGTTCTGCTTCCCGCCGATGTGGTGGAAGAGATCATCAGAATTGACGGACTTGACAATATTGAAATTCCCGGCAGCATTTCCTTTTCCTATTCGGCGCCTGAAACTGCCGGAAAGGAGAACCTGAGATCGAAAATATCGCAATACCTGGTTGGCAACGGTTTTCACGAAATTCTAACCAATTCGCTTACAAACAGTAGATATTATAGTGAATCGACACTCGAAAAAGCGGTAAAGCTGCTAAACAACATCAGTATTGAGCTCGACATTTTAAAACCGTCGATGCTCGAAACCGCTCTCGAAAGTCTGGCATATAATATCAACCGGAAAAGCAAAGATCTTTTATTCTTTGAGTTTGGGAAGACGTATCAGTCGCCGGAAGTAGGAAAATACCGGGAAAAAGAACACCTTTCAATTTATTTAACCGGTGATCTCAGAAGCGCCAACTGGCGGAAAAAAGCCGATCCCGCAGATTTCTTTGCTGCTAAGGGTGTACTTGCGGCCGTTTTGCGTGATCTGGGAATAAAGGATTTTAGCCTTGAAGCACCCACATCAGCAGTAGAAGGACGCTTTTTCAGCGTTGTGAAAGGAAAAACAATGCTGGGCAGGCTGGTGGAGGTGAGTGATTCTTACCTGAAAAGATTTGAGATCAAACAGCCGGTTTACTGGATCGATCTGGATCTTGAAGTTCTGGTTCAACTTTTTGATCAGCAGAAGATTGTGTATGCCGAGATTCCAAGATTCCCTGCCATTCATCGCGACCTCGCGGTGGTACTGCAGAAAGATGTTTCGTTTGAAGCCGTAAAAAAAGCGATCCGGAAAATTAATCTGCATAAGTTGCAATCGGTAAAGCTTTTCGACGTTTTTGAAAGTGAAAAGTTAGGGCCGGATAAAAAATCGTACGCGATCAGTTTCCGGTTTCTCGATAAAGATAAGACGTTGACAGATAAAGAGGTAGATGAAATGTTGCAGAAAATTATTTCTCAGTTACATTCGCAGTTGGGAGCCGATATAAGAAATCAATAAGTTTAATTTTCGATCATGGCATTAGACGAAGACATTCAATCCCTTTCTGTAAAGATTCAGCTTTTGCAGCGATCCTGGATCAGACTGGAAAAGGAAAACAGGCTGTTGCAAAAACAGTTGAATGAATCGAAAGAGGAGTTGCAACAAAAGCAATCCCAGATCGAAATGCTCGTTCAAAAAATCAATGTACTGCAACTAAATACCGGAAATTTAAACGACGAAGAAAAGAAGCAGTTGCAAAAAAAGATTGATAAATATCTGTTAGACATAGATAAATGTATTGAACTCTTAAATCTATAAGATGGCCAATCTCATTCCTGTAAATGTGATCATCGGAGACCGTACCTACCGGCTTAAAATCGAATCGGCTGATGAAGAAAAGCTGCGGAAGACCGTTAAGCTCATCAACGAAAAGATCATCGAGTTTAAAAGCACGTTCGCAGGAAAGGATATGCAGGATTTTATTTCAATGGTTCTGATCTGGTTCGCCCTCGAACAAAACAAATACGGATCAGAAAAGATCATCATTAAAGAAGCCGAAGAACGCATCCGCGAGCTGGATAAGCTCTTACTGACGTTTTTGGAGAATCAGTCTGTAGAATAAAAAAATCATCTTTCGAAAAAGATGATTTATTTATCATTTCAAATCTATGAAATAAAAGAAGGGTACTTTTTAAAACGGCTATGCATAATATGGGCAAACCCGGTGCCATTTATGGTACGGCTCTTGAATCCATTGATTTTAAACGAGTTATAAAATCGATTGTATTGCAAGATTTCCCAATTCTGAAATTTTTTTCCAAAAATGGGAATCAGTCAAAATAAAAAATTTCTATTCATTTAAATTATCTTCGCCTCATTCATTAAATTGGGAAGATTTTTAAACCTGAAAAAGTTGAATAAATTAAAACAAATACAACATGGACGCAATAGTCATTTACATTATACTTTCTATAGCCGGTGTCATAATAGGCATTATAGCGGGTAAATTTATTTTTGCAAAGGATACGAGAAGGCAGGTGGAAGAGGCGGAAGCCAAAGCAGAAAGGATAGTTTCGGAAGCAGAGATTAAGGCTGAAACTACAAAGAAGGAAAAGATCCTGGAAGCCAAAGAGAAGTTTGTGCAGCTGAAGGCAGAACACGACAAAGAGGTGGGAGAGCGCAACAGGAAGATCAATGAGGTTGAAAACCGGATCAAGCAAAAAGAGATCAGCATCAATCAGAAAGACAATGCTTTAGAACGCCAGATTAAGGAAAATGAAGCCATCCGGGATAATCTCAATAAACAGATCGAAATCGTAAACCACAAACGTACCGAACTAGAGAAGCACCAGGAGGAACACATCCGCAGGCTCGAAAAGATTGCTGCTTTATCCGCTGAAGAAGCGAGGCGGCAGCTCGTTGACAGTCTGAAGCAGGAAGCGCAAACACAGGCGCTCAGCCTTCAGCAGGAAATAATTGAAGAGGCAAGGTTGAAGGCAAACAAGGAAGCTCGGAAAATTATTATCCAGTCGATCCAAAGGACGGCGGCAGAACAGACAATCGAAAATACCGTTACCGTCTTTACCCTTGAAAGTGATGAAATTAAGGGTCAGATCATAGGACGCGAAGGAAGAAATATCCGGGCAATAGAAGCGGCTACGGGTGTAGATCTGATTGTTGATGATACACCGGAAGCGGTTGTGCTTTCCTGTTATGATCCGTTGAGAAGAGAAATTGCGCGTTTAAGTTTGCAACGACTCGTGGCGGACGGAAGAATTCATCCTGCGCGGATCGAAGAAGTGGTGGAAAAGACGAGAAAGCAACTGGAAGAACAGGTGATGGAAATTGGTGAAAGAACGATTATCGAACTCGGCATTCACGGGCTTCACAAGGAACTCGTAAGGATGGTGGGAAAGATGCGTTTCCGCTCCTCCTACGGTCAGAATCTCCTCATGCACAGCCGCGAAGTAGCAAATATTTGCGGAATTATGGCGGCAGAATTGGGATTGAACCCGAAACTTGCCCGTCGCGCCGGTTTATTACACGATATCGGAAAGGTTCCCGATGAGGAAACTGAACTGAGCCATGCATTATTGGGTGCGAAGCTTGCTGAGAAATATGGCGAAAATCCCGCCGTAGTAAATGCCATTGGTGCGCACCACGATGAAATAGAAATGCAATATGTGATTGCGCCGATTGTGCAGGCCTGCGATGCCATCAGCGGTGCAAGGCCCGGCGCCAGGCGCGAAATCATGCAACAATATCTTCAAAGAATCAAGGATCTGGAAAACCTGGCACTGGCGTTTCCCGGAGTTGAAAAAGCCTATGCTATTCAGGCCGGACGCGAGTTGAGGGTGATTGTGGAGTCAGAAAAAGTAGGAGATTCAGACAGCGATCGTCTGAGTTTTGAGATTGCCCAGAAAATTCAAAATGAAATGACCTATCCGGGTCAGATCAGGGTAACCGTAATCAGGGAAAAGAGGGCGGTGAATATTGCACGATAGTAGCATTGACCTGCAATCACACTTCCCTATTGCAACGGGAGGATTAAAATTTTATTCAAAAGTTTTTACAAAAAAGTACGGCATTTGTAAAAAACTATTACCTTTGCCGTCCTTAAAATTAAATAGCTATGGACGCAGTTGTTCAGTTTGTTCACGAGCAATTAACCGGAAAGAAAGAATATCCAAAATTTAAAGCGGGAGACAATGTAACCGTTAATTATAAAATTGTGGAAGGTGGTAAAGAACGTATCCAGGGATTTCGTGGTGATGTTATCAAGATCCAGGGAACAGGTGCCACGGCAACTTTTACCGTTCGTAAGATTTCCGATGGAATTGGAGTTGAAAGGGTTTTCCCATTTTTCTCTCCCAATGTGGATGCAGTCATTCTCAATAAAGTAGGTAAAGTAAGACGTGCCAAACTCTATTATCTGCGGGAAAGAAGCGGTAAGAGCGCAAGAATCAAGGAAAAACGCAGATAGTATTTCACAAAGAATCAAATCTTATCTTAAAATAACAAAATGGAAAGTGGTTTTATGAACTGCTTTCTTTTTTTAATAGCACAATTGAATTATTTTTAGATAACTTTGGTTTTTTATCTTCAAATCTTAGTTATGGGAAGTTTGGGTTTTACAGAAATACTGATCATCGCTTTCGTGATCCTTATTTTATTCGGCGGAAGAAAAATTCCGGAATTTATGAAGGGATTGGGCAAAGGCATTCGCGAATTTAATGATTCGAAAAATGCAAAGAAAGATCTGAAAGAAGGGGTGAACGAGAAAGAATAGGAGAGAATTGTTCTTCAAAATGATGTGACTTTTGTTTGCTTACACCAATATTGCTGAATATATTCAAAATCTGAAAGACGGCCACTACAGTTCTGTTGAGGCCGTTTCTCATTATATAGCTGCCATTAAAGAAAACGCCGGTTTGAATGCTTTCCTGGAAGTTTTTGAAGACGAAGCGATCGAACGGGCCCATCAGCTCGACAACCTTCTGAAACAGGGGAAACCCACCGGAAAACTTCATGGCGTAGTCGTTTCCATCAAAGATGTAATTTGCTATAAAAGTCACCGGGTTTCTGCGGCTTCAAACATGCTGCGCAATTTTACCTCTCTTTATTCCGCTACCGCGGTTGAAAAGCTGCTCGCAGAGGGCGCAATCATTGTTGGTCGAACCAACTGCGATGAATTTGCTATGGGTAGTACCAATGAAAACTCGGCCTTTGGTAAAGTTTTGAATGGAATTGACAGGACGCGTATTCCCGGCGGTTCGTCCGGAGGAGCCGCAGTTGCTGTACAGGCAGCACTTTGTATGGTGAGCCTTGGAAGCGATACAGGCGGATCGGTACGACAACCGGCAGATCATTGCGGAATTGTCGGTTTAAAACCGGGATACGGCACCATTTCTCGCTACGGGCTGATCGCCTATGCATCTTCCTTTGATCAGATTGGGATTTTTGCAAACTCGGTGGAGGATGCAGCCCTCACCCTCGAAGTGATAGCCGGCGCAGATGAATACGACAGCACCGTTTCTGGTCTCCCGGTGCCTGCTTATTCAACCTTTCCCGATCAACCCGCTGCCGGATACAGCATTGCCTATTTCAAGGAAACGCTGGAACATCCGTCACTCGATCCGGAGATTAAGGCAGCTATCAGTTCAAAAATTGCCTCGCTGAAATCTCTCGGTCATACAGTAGAAGCAATTTCATTCCCGCTTTTAGAGTACATTGTTCCTTGCTACTACGTTTTAACAACAGCTGAAGCATCAACAAATTTATCCCGCTATGACGGCATTCGCTTTGGGTTTTCTTCGCGGGAAAATGTGGAAGATATTCAGGACCTTTACATCCAATCGAGAAGCAAAGGATTCGGAAGTGAAGTGAAACGAAGGATTATGCTTGGCACTTTCGTTCTCAGTGCCGGTTATTACGATGCATATTTTGAAAAAGCGCAACGAGTTCGCGGAAGTTTGATGGCTTTCGCCGGTCAGGTCTTTGAGAAGTATGATTTGATTATCGGTCCCACCGTTCCTGCTCCGGCCCGCAAGTTTACCCAAACTATCAATGATCCGGTCGAAAGTTTTCTGCAAGATATTTTTACTGTCTTTGCCAATTTAACCGGAATTCCCGCTATATCGGTTCCCCTCAGCCGCCATTCAAGCGGAATGCCCTTCGGCCTTCAACTGATGGCTGCAAGGGACCAGGAGCCGCTATTGTTAAGCGCAGCAAAACAATTCGCTTAAATTTTTTCTGCTACTCTTCCTTTTCAAAAATCTTCCTTTCCGCTTATTTCCCAAAACGGGAATTGGTTTTCTTCAGTTTTTTTTTCAAAACCTATTGTGATACTTTAGTGCTGTCTTCCGCCTGCTTTTTCAGTTGCTCATTTGCATAAATTCCCAGTTCTACTCGCCGGTTAAGCTCGCGGTTCACCTCGCTGTTGTTGGGATATTTAGGCTGATTTTCACCATACCATTTGATTACAAATCTGGTGGGATCAACGCCTTTCGATTCGAGATAACCGGCAACCGATTTCGCTCTCCTTTCGGATAACTGCATATTGAAATTTTCAGTACCGGTATCGTCGGTATGACCTTCAACAAGAATATAGGTATCGGGATAGTCGGTAAAAACCTTTGAAATGCGGGTGAGGTTTTCTTTGGCTGAATCGCTGAGATCGCTCGAATTGATTTTGAAAAGCAGGGCAGAATTGAAAGTCACATTAATTCCTTCCCCTACGCGGTTCACTTCTGCATCTGGAATTGCTGTTTTAATGGCGGCGGCTTCCTTATCCATATGATTGCCGATGATGTATCCGGCAGTTCCACCCACCGCTGCCCCGATAATGGCACCAAGAACAGAATGATTTTTTCCGCCTATGATGGCTCCGGCCGCAGCGCCTGCCGTTCCACCAATGGCAGTGCCCTTCTGGGTATTATTTAAACTTTTACAGGAAGCGAGAATAAATGCAAAAAGAATTGTGGTTACTACTATTTTTTTCATAATAAGTATTTTCATTGTTTACAGATTGAAACACGGATCAGGTCGATATTCATATCGTGAACACCATTTGTTTTCGCCGATGTTATGGTCTTGCACAAATCCTCTTTTTCTGAAGGCGACATCTTCGCAGCAAGCTCAGAAGCTCCGGCGGTATTGTACTTTTGCTGATAATATTTTATCTGCCCTTCGGTTTTGGCGGTCCAGGCCGTTACCGCATTCGCTCCGTTTGCGATAGCCTTATCATAACTTTCGGTTGCGGCGGCGAAATTATTTTGAGCAGAATAGAGATCTCCCATCAGAATATAAAAATCTGCATTGGTACTGTCGAGCGAAATCGCCGTATTGAGGTTGTTTAAGGCATCCGGATACATTTTTTGACGCAGGTCAATTTCGGCAATTTTTGCGTAAACCGTAGCGCGGTCCGTCACATTCTTGTTTTTTCCGGTGAGGTCAATGATCCGCGAGAAATCTGCTTTTGCGTCGGTTCCTCTTCCAAGATTGAGGTAAGCGTCGGCCCTTTGAAAGAGGTTGTCGATGCTCGTACTTTTAATCTGCAGTCCGGCCGTGGCTGCTTCTATCGCCTCATTGTATTGCTTCATTCCGTTCAAAGCCTCCGCTTTTCCCGCATATCCTTTTTCTTTGGCGTCGTAAGCCTTACATTGATCCAATACTTTATTAAACTGTTCAAGCGCAGCCGAATAATTGCCGGCCTTGTTTTCGGACTGTCCGTTTTGAATGGCATTGTAACATGCATTCGTCATGGTAACCAATCCACTCCGGCATTGACTGGCAAAAAATGCATAAAAAGCTATGCAAACAAAAAACATCGTTTTCTTCATATAACTAATTTTCTTTTTATATGACGAAATGAAAAAATCAAGCCAATTACAAATTTCAACCGGCAAATATGGAAAGGATGCTGATCGGTGATTGAGAAGAAACGGGAAAATCCTGCAATTTTCCGTTTTAAGGCTCGATTTTTGATCACCCTCCCGAAAAATAAAATATGCAATTGTTGAAACGAATAATATCCGTCTCATTGTTGCTTTTATTTCATTTTACACCCGGATTTTCACAGGAGCAATTGGGTAATTCTCTCCTCGCAGAAAACAATAAAGGGTTTAAAACCTTGCTTGATCGTCCATCATCCCGCTATGATACCAGCTTTTTTACCTTAAATTCTGAAACAAAATTATACATCAGAAATTACCTGGATAAGCGTGGAAAGGAATTTCAAAGAATGGAGAAATGGGGAAAGCCGTATTTTTTGTTGTATAATGAAATTCTTACCACCAATGATTTACCGGTAGAATTGAAGTATTTGTCGGTAGTTGAAAGTGGGCTGAATGCGAATGTCCTTTCCAGCAAAGGCGCCTTAGGACCTTGGCAGCTTATGCCCGATGTGGCCGCAGAGTATGGATTGAAGCTCAACGGAAAAACCGATGAGCGAACAAACCTTAAAAAAAGTACCGTGGCGGCCTGTGCCCTGCTGAAAGATCTGTATAACCGCTACCAGGATTGGTTGTTGGTAATAGCTGCGTATAACGCCGGGTCAGGACGCGTGAATGCCGCCATCAGAAAAGCGGGAAGCTCCGATTTTTGGGAATTGCAATATTTTCTTCCTGAAGAAACGAGAGCCCACGTTAAAAGATACATCGCCGCTCATTATTTTTTTGAAGGATCGGGCGGTCCCACAACTTTGACGCGAAAGGACCTGAAAAATCGCGAACGACTGATTCAGATGGCAAAACTTGATCAGCTTGCAGATTCTACCCTAAATATTTCCAGCCTGCAGATTATTGGAAAATATAATGCCGTTGCCGTTGCCAGGCATTTACAGATGGATCTGAATGAATTTAATTTACTGAATCCCTCATTCGATAAAAACCTTGCCGAAGGAAAGTATTATAACCTTCGGCTGCCCGAGGATAAACTGGAGCAGTTTAAAGACCAGAAACTCGACATTTTAAAGGAAAGTGTGGAACTTTTTCTTTCGGGTGCTCTCACGCAAAAATAGCTGACTCTTACTGCATTCATCCGCACAAAACGGGAACAGCTAATATTTCATCAGATATTCGATTTTTTCGCTGAGCCGGCTCTTTGCCAGAAAATTTTCCTCCAGCGTCCGGTTAAAAGGAACCGGCGTATCCAAAGAGGCACAGCGGATGACAGGTGCGTCCAGCAGTTCGAAACAATGCTCGGTGATCCACGCGCTGATTTCTCCTCCGACGCCTCCGGTTAGCGTGTCTTCATGCAATACCAGCACTTTGCCGGTTTTTGAAACGGCCGCTTTGATTGCCTCATAATCCAGCGGCAAAAGGGTCCGGAGGTCTAATATATGGAGGCTGGTTTCAGCATTTTTATCTGCATAATCCAGGGCCCAGTGTACACCGCTTCCGTAGGTGATGACGGTAAGATCTGATCCTTCTCTTATGAGGTGAGCCTTTCCAATCTCCACTTCGTAATAATCTTCCGGAACCGGCCCGCTGATGCTGCGGTAAAGCGCTTTATGCTCAAAGTACATCACGGGATTGGGATCGTTGATTGCGGCGATCAGTAAACCCTTTGCATCGCGGGGATTGGATGGGTACACGACCTTCAGACCCGGCGTATGAGTAAACCAGGCTTCATTGCTCTGGCTGTGAAACGGACCTGCTCCCACACCCGCTCCTGTTGGCATTCTGATGACCACATCGGCATTTTGTGCCCAGCGATAGTGGATTTTGGCGAGATTGTTTACGATCTGGTTAAACCCAACAGTCACGAAATCTGCAAACTGCATTTCCATCACACTTTTGAAATTTTCAAGGCTCAATCCCAGGGCGGTGCCAACAATCGCGCTTTCACAAAGCGGGGTATTGCGTACCCTTGCTTTGCCAAATTCGTTTACAAATCCTTCCGTTATTTTAAAAGCGCCGCCGTATTCAGCAATATCCTGACCCATTAGGATGAGATTATCATGCTGTTGCATTGATTGATACAATCCTTCTTTAATCGCATCAATCATCCTTTTCTCAGGCGCAGGAGAAGAGGCGGGTATGGCGATGGATAGTTGCCGTTTGGGAGCATAAACATCGCGGAGTTCTTCATTCGTGTCCGGTTTTATTTCCGGAGCCTGAACGGCGAGCTTCCATTCTTCATCGATCGTATTTTTTATTGATTCTCTGATCTGGCTTACATCGATGTCGGTCAGAACATTTTCTTCAAGCAGAAATTTTTCAAAGTTAGCTATCGGATCTTTTTTCAGCCATTCTTCAAACAATTCTTTGGGAACATATTTAACGCCGCTTGCTTCCTCATGTCCACGCATTCTAAAAGTCTCACATTCGATCAGATAGGGTTTTTGTTCCCGGAGGCAAAATTCTTTTACGCCTTTGATGGTATCGAAAACAGTGAGAATATTGTTTCCATCAATCCTTACGCCTTCCATCCCATAGCCTTTTGCACGATCTATAAGATGTTGGGAACGGTACTGTTCATTCACAGGTGTGCTGAGTCCGTATCCGTTATTTTCGATGATAAAAATTACGGGTAGATTCCAAACGGCCGCCACATTAAGGGCTTCATGAAAATCACCTTCACTGGTTCCTCCATCACCCGTAAAAGCGAGCGAAACCTTTTTTTCCTGTTTTAATTTATAGGCTAAAGCAACGCCGTCGGCAATGGCGAGTTGCGGGCCCAGATGCGAAATCATTCCGCAAATATGGTGCTCGGCCGCTCCGAAATGAAAGCTTCTTTCGCGTCCTTTTGAATATCCATCCTTATTGCCCTGCCATTGCATAAAAAGTTTATGAAGCGGCATATTGCGGCCGGTAAAAACGCCGAGGTTGCGGTGCAGAGGCATGATCCATTCGTCGGCTTGTAAAGCCATAGTAGCTCCTACAGAGATGGCTTCCTGTCCAATGCCGCTAAACCATTTGCTGATTTTTCCCTGCCTCAATAACACGAGCATTTTCTCTTCAATCAAACGGGGTAATAAGAGGGAGGAATACAGGTTTTTTAACTGTTCGTCTGTGAGTTGCTTCCTGTCGAAATTCATGGCTAAGACTGCTTAAGTTTGCAAAGAAAGCGAAGATAATTGTAAATCTTCTTTTCCTGTCTTTTATCAGCCGGTGGAAACGCTAATGAAAATTGTCGATCTCAGATTACAAGCAGGTCGTAGAATTAATCCACATAAAAAAGGGGCATAAAAATGGTACAACCTCCATTGGACAATTTTAAGAAAGCTGTTCCTTTTTTAAGAGAAAAGCCATATATTTAGTTTTAATTTTGCATCGATTGTTTAACGAAAGCTTGCCAAAGCGTTGTAACTCTATGAAGCGAAAAATCATTTTCCTGGTAAACCCGGTTTCCGGTTTTTCCAAAAAAGATTCCATTGTAAGAGAAACCGAGAATTTTTTCAGGACAAACAAGGTTGAGTTCGAAACGATTGAGACGAATGCAAACGGCAGTTATGAATTTTTACGCTATAAAATACAGCAGGAGCACGTTACGGATGTGGTGGTAATCGGTGGAGATGGCTCGGTTAATCATGTACTGAATGCTTTACATACTGAGCCGATTCGTTTTGGGATCATTCCTGTCGGCAGTGGAAATGGATTGGCATTTGCTGCCGGGATCACAAAAAATCTCCATCGTTCGCTCGATATCATTCTTCAGGGAAAAGCCGAATTCGTGGATGCCTTTAAAGTTAATGGCCATTTTTCCTGCATGTTGAGCGGCTTAGGGTTTGATGCGCATGTAGCACACGACTTTGCGAATAAAGCGATAAGAGGTTTGCTTACTTATACCCAACAAAGCATTATTCAGTTTTTTAAGGCGCAACCCTATCAGTTTGAAGTGATAGTGGATGATTTTTCGTTCTTTACCGATGCGTTTTTCATCAGCGTTGCCAACGGAAATCAATTCGGAAACAATTTCACCATTGCGCCGCATGCTATATTAAATGACGGGCTGCTGGATGTGGTGATTGTGCAGAAAATGAATAAGGCGAAATTGCCGTTCGCTATCCTGAAGCAGTTGAGAGGAAACAATAAGTTGCAAAAACTGGTGGAAGACATCTCTCAGAAAAATATCCTTTATTTTCAAACGCCATCTATTACGATAAAAAACCTGAAATATGCGCCTTTACATATTGATGGTGAACCGATGGAAACGGAGGAAGAATTAAGGTTTGAGATTCTGAGAAACTGCTTTCAGCTTATTCAGCCGCTTTCAGGAGAAAAGGGTGAAATCGTTACCCAATCCGAATCGGCCTCCAACCTTTAGGTATTTCTTATTTGATGTCGAAATCTACTACTACCTTATCGGTGAGCGGATGCGATTGGCAGGTAAGAATGAATCCGTCTTCAATCTCTTCGTCTTCGAGTCCATAATGTACATCCATCTTCACTTCGCCTTCCATTAATTTAGCTTTGCAGGTACAGCAAACGCCGCCTTTGCAACTGTAGGGAAGATCGATTCCTTCCTTCAATCCCGCATCTAAAATGCTGTCACCCTCGTAATCAGCTTCATATTGAAATACAATTCCGTCGAGTTTTGCGGAGATCTTACTTTTATTTCCGGTAGTAGCAGCCGTTTCTTTTTCAATTGATTTTGCGGTCTCTGCCTGTCCGGGATTTACAAATAATTCGAAATGTATCTGTTTAGAATTTACACCGTTTTTTTCAAGGAAATCTTTTACAGCGAAGATCATCGCTTCCGGACCGCATAAAAAATAATCGTCGGCTTTAAGAGAGGCAATATTGTTTCCAAAAATGAGACTACACTTCTCAGCATCAATTCTTCCGTGATTGATGGGCGAATCGGTGAGTTCACGGCTTAAGA
>JAFAEW010000062.1 GCA_023423835.1 Bacteroidota bacterium
GTTCGAGGGTTGTGAGAAAACTGTTTAATTCGAGCCAGACATTCCGTCGAATCTTCTCAATTTCCTGCAAAACCGGAGCCGTTTGAAGATCAGGATATTGAAATTTGGCAACAAGTAGCGATCCCAATAGCAGATCGTGGTATCCGCTATCTTTCCATTCCTGAAAATCGCGGCAAAGGTCAGTAAAATGCAGCCGGTGTATCAGCATCTCAATCCGTTCCTGCACGTCATTGCGGGTGGTATTTTCCCAGAGATATTCGAGGTTGGGAATGATGTTACGGCCATAATGCACGATCCTTTCTGAAACCGTAGAAAAAACTTCTTCATCGGGATCATCGAGTAAAACAAACAAGGCTGATATTTCACTGCTTTCTTTCATCGTATCGGTTCAAACTACTCAGAGAATAAGCCTTCTGGCTTTGTTGCTGAAATAAAAGTAAAGAAAGAATTTGAAATTTCCACTATAAAAATCAACGTTTTTCCCATTGTGGATAAACGCTCATTTTCATGAATTAAACTTCTGAAAAACAGCGCCTCCGGGCCATAAAAAAACCTGATTTTCAACAGGTTTCTTTTATCATTTTTTATTTCCGCGACCCGGCTTTTTCACTGCTTTCGTGGCCGGCTTTTTCGAAGGTGCTTTCTTCGCTGCGGCCTTGATCTTTTTTGCAAAAGCATTGGGAAGTTGCAGCTCAATCATCTTCTTGACTTCGTCGAGCGACAGTTCCTTCAATTCTTCCTGTTCATATTTTTCGTTGCTTTTTTTCCGACCGAGTTTCAACATTTTTTTGCCAAAGCGAATAAATGGTCCCCATCTGCCATTTTCGATTGCAATTTTTTCGTCCGGCCATTGTTTAATAAAACGATTGCTTTCTTTCTCCAGCTTTTTTTCAATCAGGTCGTGGATGTCTTGTGTGGAGAGCCGTTCAAAATCGTATGCTTTAGGAACATTGATGAATAAATCATTCCATTTTATGAAAGGTCCAAACCTGCCCTTTCCTTTAATTACCGGAAGGCCTTCATACATGGCGATCGGCGCATCTGCCTGTTGTTTCTGTTTGATCAGATCCACCGCTCTGTCAAGGTCAACAGATAACGGATCTTCATTTTTGGGTAGCGAAATAAAATCTTCTCCCCATTTCACATAAGGCCCGAATCGTCCGGTATTTACCTGTACTTCTTTGGATTCAAATTCTCCGAGGACCAGGGGAAGCTTAAACAGGTCCATCGCCTCCTCCAGTGTGATCGTTTCGATACTTTGATTAGGTTTTAATTTTGCAAACCGTGGTTTTTCCTCGTCCGAAGCTTCACCAATTTGAATCATCGGACCGTAGCGGCCCATTCTTGCCACGATTCTTTTACCGGTTTTTTCATCGATTCCCAGTTCTCTTTCACCTTTTACCCTTTCTGCCGTTTCAAGTGTTTTTTCAATATCTTCCTTAAACGGCTTATAGAAATCGTCCACCATCTGGTTCCATTTCTGTCTTCCATTGGCGATCTGATCAAATTCTTCTTCGATCCTCGCAGTGAAGCCGTAATCCATCACATCGGTAAAATGCTGGTTTAAAAAATCGGTCACCACCAAGCCGAGGTCTGTTGGAAACAGTTTTGATTTCTCCGTGCCTGTAATTTCCGATTCAACCTGTTTTTTGATAACATCTTTTTTCAAAACCAGGATCCGGAATTCGCGTTTTACACCTTCTTTATCACGCTTTTCAACATATCCCCTTTTCAGGATGGTTGAAATGGTAGGTGCATAAGTGGAAGGACGTCCGATTCCCAATTCTTCCATTTTCTTTACCAGCGACGCTTCCGTAAATCTGGAAGGTGGACGGGTAAATCGTTCTGTGGCCCGGAGTTCGGTACAATGCAACTCCATACCCTTCTGCAAGGGAGGCAGAATGCCGCTTTCTTCCTCCTGCTCGTCATCGTCATGGTCTTCGCGGTACACTTTTAGAAAACCATCAAACTTTAACACTTCTCCCTCAGCAGTAAGTTCGGATTTATTGGTAGAAATTTCAATTTTCGCAATTGTTTTTTCCAACTCCGCATCGGCCATTTGAGAAGCCATTGTTCTTTTCCAGATCAGATCATACAGCCTTCTTTCTTCCGATTCGTGTACAGTATGGTTCTCAATATAGGTAGGCCTGATGGCTTCATGTGCCTCCTGCGCAGATTCATTCTTATTTTTATACCGGCGCGACTGGTAATAACGGTTTCCGTATTGGTTTTGAATCTCTTTTTTAATGGAGTCCATAGCGGTATCACTCAGGTTAACGCTGTCGGTTCTCATGTAGGTAATGTAACCACCTTCATACAACCGCTGTGCAAGTAACATCGTCTTGCTTACGCCGTATCCTAACTTTCGGCTCGCCTCCTGCTGCAGCGTAGATGTGGTAAACGGCGCGGCGGGAGATTTTTTCGCCGGCTTTACCTGCACATCTTTCACGGTAAAATTTGCACCAATGCAGTCGTTCAAAAACGCTTCGGCATCTTGCGCATTCTTTTGCTTCTGACCTTCGGCTTTGAAGACTACGTTTTTTCCCTGAATGTCTTTTGCCTCAAAAAATCCTTCCGTTTTAAAAGAGGCAACAGACTTAAAGGCATTGATCTCTCTTTCGCGCTCAACAATCAATCTTACCGCCACACTTTGAACACGGCCGGCGCTAAGTGATGTGCCCATACTCATTTTGCGCCATAAAACCGGGCTCAACTCAAAACCCACAATCCGGTCAACAATCCTTCGCGCCTGTTGCGCATTCACAAGATTCATATCAACCGTCCGGGGATGATTGATCGCACCTTTTATAGCAGGTTTGGTAATCTCATGAAAAACGATTCTTTTAGTCGATTCGGGATCAAGTCCGAGTACTTCGCACAAATGCCAGCTTATTGCCTCTCCTTCGCGGTCCTCATCCGTTGCCAGCCAAACTTCCCCAACTTTACGAGTATATTGTTTTAACTCATTAACCACCTTTTGCTTGTCGTCGGGAATGGTATATCGGGGTGAATAATTGTTTCCTACATCAATTCCCATTTCATCTTTTTCAAGATCGCGGATATGGCCGTAGCAACTTTTTACCACAAAATCGCTTCCCAAAAACTTCTCAATCGTTTTTGCTTTTGCCGGAGATTCTACTATTAATAAGTTATTCGCCATTCTTAAAATTTTCCAAACTACACACCAGGTTAATTATTGAAAAAACCGCCTGCCACAGATAAAAATCCAATGGTCAACAGCAGCAAGCAATCTGCTTTAAATTGATGCAATATTAAATCAATCCTTCAAAAAATGAAAAAAAGCTAAGCGTACGGCTCTTTCGCCAACCTCAAATTTTCACAAAGGAGGTATCTTTGATGTTGCAAATTTTTCATACAAACAAATCTGATTTGAAAATCTGTTTAATAGGATCCGGTAACGTTGCAAGCGTTTTGGGAAGAGCGTTGCTTTCAGCCGGCAATACCATAACCTGCGTTATGAGCAGAAACATTGAACACGGCAGAAAGCTGGCCGTAGAGTTAAATGCCGAAGCAACGGACAACGGAAAAAAAATTCCAACCGGTTCTGAACTTTATCTCGTTGCCGTTTCAGATGCTGCCATTCCGGAAGTGTCGGGATCATTGAGCCTCGATGAAAAACTGATTGCGCATACTTCGGGTGCCGTTTCGATCAATGTATTGAAAAACGCGTCCGCAAATTTTGGCGTTCTGTATCCGCTTCAATCCCTTCGAAAAGAGATGGAGGAGATTCCCGAAATACCGTTTTTAATTGGCGGCAATTCCGAGGAAACGAAAAGCCGGCTGTACTCGCTGGCAAAAACAATTTCATCGAAAGTGGTAGAAGCCACAGATGAAGAACGACTTCGCCTGCATGTCGCGGCAGTGATCGTTTCAAACTTCACCAACTTTTTATATGCCCTATCCAAAGATTACGTCCTGTCAAACAGACTCGATTTCAATTTGCTGACGCCCCTGATAAAAGAAGTGGCGCAACGAACTTCTTTTTTTGATCCGGCTCAAATGCAGACAGGGCCTGCGATGAGAGGCGATGCCGTTACCATTCAAAAACATTTGCAGCTCCTGGAAGACCATCCGCAGCTGCAGCAGGTGTACGAATTTCTAACAATGGAATTGAGGAAGTTCTACCATAAATAAAATGAACAACGAATTAAGTCCGGGCGTTTTGAATTCCCTAATTTTGGCAGCTCAAACAAAAATCAGAAAAGGGATAAGATGAATGTATTGGCCCTGTTTAAAAAAATCAGCACATTTATTTTTGATGTGGATGGCGTATTAACCGATGGAAGTCTGCTTGTACTGCAGGACGGCCTGATGGCGAGAAGAATGAATATTAAAGACGGATATGCTTTGCAACTTGCCGTGAAACAAGGCTATCATGTCTTCATTATTTCCGGCGGCAACGCTCCGGAAGTTAAGGAACGGCTCGAACGGCTTGGCGTGAAGAATTGTTTTATGCAGGTGAGTGACAAAGCGAAAAAGCTACAGGAAATCATGCAGGGAAATGCTCTTTCACGGGAAGAAATCGTTTTCATGGGCGATGATATTCCTGACCTTGAAGTGATGGGAAAGGTTGGATTGCCGTGCTGTCCGGCAGATGCAGTGGAGGAAATAAAAGAGATTTCGAAATATATTTCTCCGGTTTGCGGGGGCGAAGGTTGCGGAAGGGATGTAATAGAAAAGGTGTTGAAATTGCAAAACAAATGGAATTACAATACACATATCCGGTCAAAATAATGGTTGAGAACAATTAACACGCTCTCTTTTGAAAAAGATAAAAGCATTTCTTCAACTTATCAGATGGCCCAATTTAGCCTTCATTGCTATTACGCAGTTTCTGGCGGTCTACTGCGTCCTGAATCCGGTTTTCCGGTCAAGCCCCATAAAGCCGAATGTTTCGGGTTGGAACTTTGTATTGATAGGATTATCCTCGATTTTAATTGCAGCAGCCGGCTATATCATCAACGATTATTTTGATTTGAATATCGATCAGATCAATAAACCGCATAAGATGGTGGTAGAAAAAATTATTCCGAGAAGGTGGGCAATCCTGTGGCATTCGATCCTGAGTTTCACTGCCATCCTTATCGGATTTTACGTCGATTATTCCTCTCACATCTTTCTATTAGGCGTTTCAAACGCCGTGTGTGTGTTGCTGCTATTTGTTTATTCCTCCACCTTCAAACGGAAATTACTCATTGGCAATGTGATTATTAGCCTGTTAACGGCCTGGGTGATTCTCGTGATCTGCTGGTGTGAATACAATCACCTGGCGAGATTGCACAACGGACTTGCGGCAGAGAAGATTTTACGGATTTTATTTTTATATGCCGGTTTTGCATTTGTGGTTTCATTGATCAGGGAAGTGGTGAAAGATATGGAAGATGTGGAAGGCGACCGCAGATTTTTCTGCAATACAATGCCCATCGCCTGGGGCATTAACGCTTCAAAAGTGTTTGCAGGTGTTTGGATGATTGTACTGATTGCAACGCTTTTTGTGGTTCAGTTGTATGCACTGAGATTGGGCTGGTGGTGGAGCGTTCTTTATTGTGTTGTGTTAATCATCATCCCGCTGATCATCGCACTGACAAAATTATACAGGGCGCAAAGGCCGGAAGATTATCACAAAGTAAGTTCGTTGATAAAACTGATCATGCTCACCGGTATCATCTCCCTGATATTTTTCAGGATTTACGCTTAGCTTTTCGAAAAATGATGAGAAAAATAATACTTGCCTCGCAATCATCAAGAAGAAAACAGATTCTTGAATGGGCCGAAATTCCTTTTGACGTGATCGTTTCTCATGCCGATGAAAGTTTTCCGGCAGATCTTAAAGTGGAAGAAGTGCCGGTATATATAGCCAATGCAAAGATCAATGCCGTTATTCAACAGCACCGGATTGATGAAAATAAACCGGTGGTGGCCGCAGATACGGTTGTTGTGCTGCAAAACGAGATCATCGGAAAGCCGGAAAACCGCACCGCTGCAATCGGCATTCTCGAACGGCTTTCGGGAAAAACCCATCGTGTAATAACCGGAGTAAGCATATTTTATAAGTCGCAGTTCTATAGTTTTTCGGAGACAACGGAAGTTGAATTTGCGGAGCTTTCGCGGCCACAGATTGAACATTATGTCGATCATTATCACCCCTACGACAAGGCCGGTGCTTATGCCATTCAGGAATGGATAGGGATAACCGGTATCAGGTCGATAAAAGGCGATTTTTACAATGTAATGGGACTTCCCGGCCGCCGGCTTACGGAAGCGCTCAGAAATTTATGATTCTTCTGAAATGTTTTGTATCTTAACATTTCAACTGAACCATTAATGAACGAACGATTATTACAATTTATCTGGCAGTTCCAGTATTTCAATAAAGACAACCTCAGGACCATCGACGATCTGCCACTTCAGATATTGAAGCCCGGAACCTTGAATACGAATCAGGGACCTGATTTTCTTGATGCACAAATAAAATTAAACAACACCTTGTGGGCCGGGAATATCGAAATTCATATTCTTGGATCGGATTGGAATTTGCATGGCCATTCCAATGACCCGAATTATTCAAATGTAATTCTGCACGTTGTTTGGGAAAATAACAGCGCGGTGGTTTTATCCGGCGGACAAACGATTCCTACAATAGAAATGCAGCCACTGATTGCAAAAACGATGCTTGAGACATACTACCGGCTGATGCAGCAGGATCAGTTTGTAAGTTGCACCAAACATCTTCCCGCGCTTTCAGATATTGCCTGGGTGTCATGGAAGGAAAGACTTGCAGTAGAAAGGCTTTTGAGAAAATCTTCGGGCGTGATAGACCTCGTAAAAAAATCCAATAACCATTGGGAAGAAACATTTTGGTGGCTGCTGGCCCGCAACTTCGGTATAAAACTGAATTCAGAGGTTTTTGAGGAAATAGCGGTTTCCATACCGTTGAATGTGCTTGCCAAACATAAGAGCCAGATTCACCAACTTGAAGCGTTGTTATTCGGACAGGCGGGATTGCTGAACGATGAACGGGAGGATGACTATTACCGTTTATTGCAACGTGAATATAAATTGCTCTCCACCAAATTCAACCTTCGGTCTGTAGGAAGAAAGCCCGATCTTCTGAGGATGCGACCCGCAAACTTTCCCACGGTGAGGCTGGCTCAACTTGCCATGCTGATTCATCATTCAAATCACATGTTTTCCAGGGTTCTGGAAGCCAACCATTGCCGGCAGCTATATTCACTGTTGAATGTTACCACCAATGATTATTGGCATTATCACTACCGTTTTGGAGAAACAACGGCTTATCATCCAAAGACACTGGGAAAAACAATGGCGGAAAATATTCTGATAAATACCATTATCCCGGTTTTATATGCTTACGGACAACACAAAAAGATTGAAGCAATTCAGGAGCGGGCAGTAGCTTTTCTGAGCCAGATTTCTGCAGAAAAAAATACGATCACACGCAACTGGGAAAAATACGGCATCGCAAACCTTACGGCCCTCGATTCGCAGGCTTTGATTGAACTAAAAAACAGTTATTGCAACAAACATTTATGCCTCGAATGTGCTGTGGGAAATAAGATTCTGCGATCAGATAAGACGGCCTGACACATCAGGCATATAATCTGAAAGTTTCACCATCAAACATTCCTTTATCACTCAGCTTAACAGAAGGAATCACGAGCAACGCCATAAAACTTAGTGTCATGAAAGGAGCTGAAAGGCTGCTGCCTGCTTCCTTCGCCATTTTATCTAATTCTGTGTATTGCCGCGCCACCTCGTATCCGTCTTCATTGCTCATTAATCCTGCAACGGGAAGAGCCAAAACCTTTTGCTGCCGGGCATTTGCATAACAGACGCCACCCTTGCTTTCAACAAGCAGATTGATGGCCGTCAACAGCGCGTCATCATCGGCTCCTACGCCGATGATATTGTGACTGTCGTGCGCCACGGTAGAGGCAATAGCACCAGATTTCAAACCGAAGTTTTTTATAAAACCAACAGCAACCGGAGCAGGCTGATACCGGTTTACGACAGCAATCTTGAGAATATCTCTTCCGGGATCACTCGCCGCCAATCCATTTTCAATGGTCGGTTGTAAATTTAGTTTATTCGTCACCAGTTGTCCATCCAGGGCTTCAATAACCGGAATGCCGGCGATTTTATCGGCGGTAAAAACGAGATCTTCCGCACTGATCGTCTTAGCGTGAAAATTATTGATGACTCCCTGCCGGATGCGTTCAATTTTTGTTTCGCCGTTTTCTGCTACCAGCTCACCGTTGATAAAGGTTTTCAGTACTTTGAATTGTTTCAGATCTTCAACAACAATAAAATCTGCCGGATCTCCTACTTTCAATAAGCCCGAATCTATTTTATAATGTCTTACCGGATTAACACAAGCAGCTTTCAGCACTTTATAAACGTCAATTCCTCTTTCTACCGCTCGTTTGCATAACACGTTTATATGGCCTTCCACCAGGCTGTCGGGATGCTTATCGTCGCTGCAAAACATAATGGCATCCGGATAATCATTCAACAATGGAATTAACGCTTCAAAATTTTTAGCTGCACTTCCTTCCCTGATCAGGATTTTCATTCCGAAGCTTATTTTTTCCAATGCCTCCTCAAGCGTAAAACATTCATGATCGGTGCTTATCCCTGAAAGAATATATTGCCGTGCCTGTTCTCCCCTCAAACCCGGCGCATGTCCATCAACCGGCTTATCTCTTTTTGCTGCAGCATCAATTTTCTTGATTACCTCTGCATCTTTTGAAAGAACGCCTGGAAAATTCATCATCTCACTGAGGTATAAAATTTCTGCCTTATCGAGCAATTTTTCTACAGCTGCACTGTCGAGGGAGGCGCCCGCCGTTTCAAAAGACGTTGCCGGAACGCAGCTCGGCGCACCGAAATTGAATTTGAAATTAACCTTGCTTCCATTTTCGATCATGTACTCCACTCCTTCCAATCCACATACGTTTGCAATCTCATGCGGATCGCTGATGGTCGCAACCGTTCCGTGAACAACTGCTAGTCTGGCGAATTCTGATGGGATGATCATGCTGCTTTCAATATGAACGTGGCTGTCTATGAATCCCGGCAGGATGTAAGGCAGTTGCGTTTTCGAAGGTTCACAAGGTTCAACAGATTCAATTTTTCCCGAATGAATACGCAGTCTGGCCGGAAACATTTCACCCGCTTCAACTGATACGTAGATGCCTTCTATTTCAAACGATGTATTATTCATTGACGAGTTGATTTTTTCTTTATTAGAGGGGTTAAAATTAATCCTAAAGTGGCTATAAAAGGAAAAGATCCTGCCACCTGCAGAATCTTTCAATTTTTAATCAAGATAGAATGTTGGATTTTCCTGGGATATATAAGATATTTAAAACGGACAGTAAACTGATGTAAAATTAGGACATCCAAAAACTCTACAAGTTTAGAATCTGGCAAAACAATATCCCAATCGGACAAATTTTGCCTTTTTAGGACATTTTATTCTTTTCACCTTTCCTCCCGGTCCTGCAGCAGATCACTCCGTTTTGCGGCTGTAATGGCAAATGATTGTTCATTTCTCCACTCATCAATCAATTTTTGATTTCCGCTTAAAAGTACTTCCGGAACTTTCCATCCTCTGAATTCTGCCGGGCGACTGTAAACCGGCGGAGCGAGTAATCCATCCTGGTAGGAATCAAAAAGTGCCGACGTTTCATCGTTCAGCACCCCGGGAATTAACCGGCCTATTGTATCCACAACAACGGCAGCAGCCAATTCTCCGCCACTTAATACATAATCTCCGATGGAAATTTCCATGGTTACGAAATTATCGCGGATACGCTGGTCAATTCCCTTATAATGACCGCAGATAATCAGTAGATTTTCTTTTAGAGAAAGGCGGTTGGCCAGCTTCTGACCAAAAGTTTCGCCATCGGGTGTGAGATAAATTATTTCATCAAACGAACGGTCTTTTTGCAATTCTTCAATAGCGTTGGCAAGTGGCTCACACATCATCACCATCCCTGCTCCGCCGCCGTATTGGTAATCGTCGATCTGACCATGCTTATTTATGGCCCATTTCCTCAGGTCGTGCACTACAACCTCGAGTAAACCTTTTTCCTGCGCCCTTTTTAGGATCGAATGACTAAAAGGACCTTCGAGCAATGAAGGCACTACACTTATAATATCAATCTTCATCGCACAAATTTACACCTGAAACAGTATTGAAAAGATTGTAATTGGCAGATCGATTGAAAGCACTTCACTCCCCTAAAATATCGTCTCTGTTGCGCCTTTGTTTCTTGGTTGGCCGGCCGATTTTACTCAAACGTTTTCCGGTATGAAAGACCGGCGCCTGGAAATCAGAAGCGGCCAGCTCTTCCGGCGGTGTAATGTCTTTATAATGCTTTATAGCTTCAGGATAAGCAACTCTGTTGGGCAGCAGTCCGGTAACCTCAATAATCCACTTTCTTGCATCGGTTTTAATTTCATAAATCTCGTGCAGGTTTACCGGTTTTGAAGGTTTTACGGCCTGTCCATTTATTTTCACCTTCCCTTTTTCACAGGCTTCAGCGGCAAGGCTACGCGTTTTAAATATTCTGATGTTCCACAAATATTTATCAATCCTCAGTTTTTCCTTTACCGCTTCCATCGGCCAAAATTATTGAATATAATCGTGTAGCCGAAAGAGCATTCCACAGATTTAGATAACTTTATCCATCAAGAATGCAAAACTATGACAGGCTCCAACAATTATCTGCAGCAATTTAAGGAAGAGGTGGGAACAAAATTTCAGCTTTACAACAGCCTGTTTACCTCTCTTCCGTTTCACAGGATTGAAAAAACCGGTGTGCTATTAACGCTGTTTCTTCTGCATTGCGAAGACGGGTTCAGGAAACATCAGTCACCGCAGATGATTGTTGAAAGCTTTCTTGAGCAGTTTGGTTTTTCGCATTCAAAAGAAGGAACCGATCTTTTATTTTTATTTATTCAGTATGCGGAAAGGCAGGTGGTGTTGTTTGATGCCCTGGAAGACGCAGCTTTTGCCGACATTAATGATTTGAACGGGCAGGGTAGCCTGCACAACCTGCTGATTGAATTTTCACATGAAAAGGATAAAAAGCAAATTGAAAAACATCTGAAGAATTTCGCCGTGCGGATTGTTTTAACCGCTCACCCAACTCAATTTTATCCCGACGAGGTTTTGGGAATTTTAAATGACCTCTCTAACGCACTGCAGAAGGATAATGCCTCCTTGATCAATTCGTATTTGCAGCAACTCGGCAAAACGCCTTTCCTTAAATCAAAAAAACCGACACCCTTTGACGAAGCACTGAGCTTGATCTGGTTTCTGGAAAACACTTTTTATCCTGCAGCCGGAAATATTTTGATGGAATGGCGCAATGCAGATCCTTCGCTTCATTGCAATGATAAAATGATCAGTATGGGATTCTGGCCCGGCGGTGACAGGGATGGCAATCCTTATGTAACTGCTAAAACAACTTTGCTGGTTTCGGAAGCATTGCACAAAAGCATTCTGAAATGTTATTACAAGGATATCATCAGGCTGAGGCGGCGACTGACTTTCAAAGGGGTTGAAGAAAAGATTATTGAAGTTGAAGCGCTGCTCTATGATCATATCTTTCTTGAAAAGTCGGGCAATCCGGTTTCAGTAAAAGATATTCTGAAAATACTGTCGGAAGCGGAGACGGTTTTAATTGAAAAACACAACAGCTTATTCTTACCGCTGCTTCAAAACCTTATCGACAAGGTAAAAACTTTCGGAACCTATTTCGCTACGCTGGATTTGAGGCAGGACAGTTCAATCATAGCGGATGTAATGAAGGCGATTGATGCTCAAACCCCGATATTGCCCGACGGCTACTTCGGGAAAACCGAAGATGAAAAAATAGATATTCTTTCAAAAATTGAATCCGCAGCAGATGCGGAAATTTTTGAGGAAGGCGTGATCAAGGATACCTTCCGTAGTATGCAGGTGATGAGGGAAATTCAGAATAGATACGGCGAGAATGCCTGCTATCGCTACATCTTAAGCCACAGCACTTCCGCATTGAATCTAATGGAAATCTATGCGCTGCTGATTTTATCAGGATGGAAAAAAGCAACGCTTTCCGTTGATATTGTTCCCTTGTTTGAAACCATTCCGGATTTAGAAAATGCTTCGAAAGTGATGGAGCAGTTATATCGGAATGACACCTACCGCGGTCATCTAAAACAGCGCAACAACACGCAAACCATTATGCTCGGATTTTCTGATGGCACGAAAGACGGGGGATATTTCATGGCCAATTACAGCATTTACCTTGCGAAAAAATCGCTAACCAAACTCGCCAGGGAATACGGAATTTCGTTGATATTTTTTGATGGCCGCGGCGGCCCTCCGGCAAGAGGAGGCGGAAAAACCCATAAGTTTTATGCATCAATGGGAAAAGAAATTGCAAATAATGAAATTCAGCTTACGATTCAGGGACAAACCGTGAGTTCAAATTTCGGAACCGTTTTGTCCGCCCAATTCAATTTCGAACAATTGCTTCATGCCGGACTTGGAAACGAGCTTTACCTCGAAAATCGTGAAACCTTTTCCGAACAACAGGAATCGTTATTGAGTGAACTCGCATCGGAAAGCTATCAGTCTTATCTGAAACTGAAAACCAATCCCCATTTCGTCGACTATTTGTCAGATATAAGCCCTTTGCGGTATTATGCCGATACAAATATTGGAAGCAGGCCGGCAAGAAGGAAAGGGCCGGCAAAGCTTAATTTAAATACACTCCGGGCAATTCCTTTTGTAGGATCATGGAGTCAGTTGAAACAAAATGTGCCCGGTTATTATGGATTGGGCACTGCGTTGAAG
>JAFAEW010000007.1 GCA_023423835.1 Bacteroidota bacterium
GAAGGGAACACTTACTTTAACATTATCCCAGATAATATTCAGTACGGCATCCTTTCCCTTATCGTCAAAATACATGGTAAAAGGATCCACCGGCTTTTCGAGTAGTTGCACCTGGACCTGTACCGACATCACATCTTTTTTAGGATTATAACCCAATCCCCAGATATCAAGTTCCTGGTTAAAAATGATTTTCCATTCACCCGTATCGCAGATGGCAAACATCGTGTAGCGCCCTTTGGGAAGGGTTTTGCCGTTGATTTTTGCCGGTTTAAAAAGTTCTATTTCTGTTGCTTCATTGGCACCTAGTCTCCATACATTATTGTAAATCACTACACCTCCAAAAATATTTCTGCCTTCTTTTTGCGGACGACTGTAAATGATCCTGGCCAACGGTTGGCCTGATGCTTTTCCACTCAATTTGAGAATCGGATAATTTGGTGGATAATAAGATATATCCAACGGGCTTTTGTCGAGATCAGTAGGATTTCGCTGCGAAAAAGCAGTACAACTTACAATACAAGCGAGCAGAAAAAGACAAGTGAACTTCATTATTTCATCTATTTATGGCTATTAAAACGTAAAATCAGAAAGCATATTTTTATCGGTTTCATTGAGCAAGGATAAAGCATATTGTTTTACGTCAGGAAAAAACCAATTGTAATAACCTTCAAAATCTTCATATTTATCGAGAAAAGTATTGAAAACGGATTCATCAGCATCAATGTATTTTGCCCGACGGAAGATAGCATTGAAACTCCGCTGAATATTGGAAGTAAACCCGTAATTTTCCAACCAGTTTTCAGCAATCATATACGGAACCATATTCCTGAATTTCAGCGGCAAAAGCTGATGACCTTCTGAAATCACCGAATAGGTAACCGATGCGAATTGTGATAAACTGCTTCCCGGAAACTCAAACCGGTCGCGTGCAAGAAAATGATCGTAAATGACGTCCATGAAAACCGGAGCATATCTGCCTGCCGATGGCTTTAAAAGCTTTACGGCTTTGACGGTAGCAATATGATGATCGGTGAAGATATCGATCTTCCTGTGTAAAGAAATGCCTGCCTGAATACCCGTCGGGTATTCAAATTGCTTTTTACCCTTAACGAAGTCGCTAATAAGGTTGCCGATGATTAACGGTTTAAAGCCAAATGAAAGATAAGCGTGCGCCAGAAAATTCATATTGCAATTTAAACCCGTCTGCGGTTTCTACCAGCAGTTTTATTTAAACCTCTTCTTAAAACTGTGACTATTATTGTTTCTTGAATTTCCGCTCTGTTGGCTTCCATTGCGATTGGAGCCCCGTTTATCGCGGGAGGTTTGATTGTTATTTCTTGATCGGCCGGAAAAACTGCTCTTCCGGTTTTGATTAGCAGAGACACGATGATCATCGTAATCAAAATTGGGAAGGCGTTGCTTTGTAAAACTTGAATTATTGAAATCAAGTTTACCGCCCGAAATTATTTTTAACTCGTTTCTTACGCCGTCGTCGTGCATATTCTCGTGATGCCAGTTGTTGTAGGCGAGCTTCATGTAATAGGCAATTGCATTGGCAAGCCCATTCCTCTTTTCTTCATCTTCTTCATGGATCGCTTTTTCGAGAACGAGTTCTACATTTTTTCCAAGATGAGAAAATTTAGGGTGCCTTTTCGGATAAGGTAATGGATCGGGCTTCGAACGATAGGTCGCTTTTTCAGGGATCGGATAAGGACTTTCGATCTCTAATTTAAAATCGCTGATATAAAAGAGATGATCCCATAATTTATGTCTGAAATCCTCTACATTTCTTAAATGAGGATTTAGTACGCCCATCAATTCAATAACCACCTGCGCCTGTTGCTGTCTTTTTTCCGGATCTTCAATTGATGTTAAATAATCAACCATCTTCTGAATATGCCGGCCATATTCACGCATCACGAGGTGACTTCTTTCTGTATTATATTCCATAAAATCTGAGAAACAGCAAATGTAAAAAAGCTTTTGTTTGCTGAAAATTTTTTTCTGTTAAGATGTTAACCTTATAATATCCTTTAATTTAAATTAAAAAAGGTTCTTCATTGAACAACTATAGAGGGTAAAAATTATACCTTAGTTTTTTTAACCTTGTAAAATTATAGGAATAAAGACAATAAAAAGAATTTTTTTTATCGTTTAAATAAAAGTTAATCAGGCAATATGGCTTCTACCATCCGGAAAATTATCAAGCACTTTTTTGTTTCTCTTACCATTCTGCTTTGCCTGATTTTCTTAATAAGTTGCCTTTCGCCTTTTGTAAGTCCGAATGACTGGTCAATCATCGGATTTCTTCCCCTTGCGGTGCCTTATATCGTTATCGTGCTTTTCTTTTGTTTACTCTTTTGGCTTATTGTAAAACCATCACTCGCCTTACTTCCACTGATCTGCCTGCTGATCGGTTACAAACAGGTAACCGCCATTTTTGCGTGGCATTTTTCAAACAATTTCGTCGCAGAAAAAAAAGCGCCTTCCGCTATCAGGATGGTCACCTGGAATGTCAGGGGAATGTATGGTATCAGCAACAGCCCTTACACCCAAAGCCGAAACCGCACGGAAATCGCTTCCCTCATAAAAAATCTCGATCCGGATATTTTTTGTCTGCAGGAATTTACCGACAAAATGAAAAACAGGAAGACCGAACTTAATAATCTGAAATTGTTTACCGAAAAATGGCCGTATCATTTCTATCACAATGATTTCTCAGAAATTTCGGGCAAACCGGGGATGGTTATCTTTTCTAAATTCCCCATCATCGGTAAAGGCTATACCAAATTTCCGGGACTCAACTCCGAAAGCCTCGTATTTGCCGACATCCTCAAAGAGAAGGATACCATCCGGGTGTACACAACCCATCTCCAATCATTTGAATTCAATGAAAAGGATTACCACAATATTGAAAAAATAAAAGATCCGAACAGCAAAAGTCTCGAAGCTTCAAAAAGCCTGTTTACCAAGATGCGGAAGGCCTTTCAAACGAGAGCGGCACAGGCCGATATTGTAAGAAAAATCATTGATTCCACGCCTTATCCCTACGTTATCTGCGGCGATTTTAATGATGTTCCGAATTCCTACACCTATTTTCATATACGCAATCAAAATCAGGATGCGTTTTTAGCCACTTCCTTCGGTATCGGACGCACCTTCAACAATCTTGCTCCAACACTCCGCATAGACTATATCCTTCCGGACAACAATTTCAACATCGAGCAATTTGATGTGGTGGATGAAGGTTTAAGCGATCACCATTTATTGGTGACCGATTTTATCCTACAAAAATAAATATCTTCGCCCAAGGTTTTTTTTGTGTGCCTCTTCGTTTAAGATTGAACGTTTTTTTAAAAAAAGAGCAATAGGTTATGCCATTAAAAATATATAATTCGCTTACGCGGAAAAGAGAAGTTTTTGAGCCATTGGTGGAAGGCCATGTTGGCATGTATGTTTGCGGACCAACGGTCAGTGGCGAAAGTCATCTGGGACATGCAAGACCCTTCATCACCTTTGATATTATTTACAGGTATTTATTGTATCTGGGTTACAAGGTCCGGTATGTGAGAAATATCACCGATGCCGGACATTTTGAAGAAGAAGGCCGTGAGGCGGAAGACAAGATCAGCAAGAAAGCCGTGTTGGAAAAGCTTGAACCGATGGAGCTTGTACAAAAATATACCAACCTTTTTCACGATGCAATGCGAGCTTTTAATAATCTGGAACCCAGCATTGAGCCTACGGCCACCGGCCATATTGTTGAGCAAACAGAAATGATCAAGTCCATCATTAATGCCGGATACGCTTATGTAGTCAATGGTTCTGTGTATTTTGATGTTGAAAAATACAATGCCGATTTTTCAAAAATGGGTCTTCCCTACGGTATGTTGAGCGGAAGGGTTTTGGAAGATCTGATTGAGAATACGCGTACACTCGATAATCAGGAAGAAAAAAGAAACAGCGCTGATTTCGCCCTATGGAAAAAGGCGCCACCCGAACACATAATGCGATGGCCGAGTCCATGGGGAGAAGGTTTTCCCGGATGGCATATTGAGTGCAGTGCAATGGCAACCAAATATCTGGGATCGCAATTTGATATTCACGGCGGCGGTATGGACCTGCAGTTTCCCCACCACGAATGCGAAATCGCTCAAAGTACCGTTTGTAACCATATCACGCCCGTTCGCTATTGGATGCACAACAATATGATAACGATTAATGGCAGGAAAATGGGAAAAAGCTACAACAATACCATCAAACTTACCGAGCTTTTTTCAGGAACCCATCCGGAACTTGATCAGGCCTATCATCCTATGGTGATCCGCTTTTTTATTTTACAAACCCACTACCGGTCAACGCTTGACTTTAGCAATGAAGCCTTGCAGGCGGCGGAAAAGGGATTGAAAAGATTATGGGAAGCATATCAGAATCTGAGGAATATTTCATTGGAAAATGAAAGCGCAGCGGATGAAGCACTGGATGAAACGGTGGTAGGCCTCGTGCAGGGATTCGAGACCTATATGAATGAGGATTTTAATACCGCAAAAGTTGTTGCAAACATGTTTGATCTCGTTCCCACCATAAATGGTATCAAAGACAAGCATATTGCTGCCAACAGTATTTCCTCTGCAACCTGGCAGTTGCTTCAGGATAAGATGAAAGTCTTTCTGGAAGACGTTTTCGGACTCACGGGACTGAATGAACAGGTCAATGACAAGGCACAAGGTCTGATAAAACTTCTTATAGACATCAGGAAATCAGCGAAAGAAAAGAAGGATTACGTAACGAGTGACAAGATCAGGAAAGAACTTGCAGATCTGGGCATCCAACTGAAAGATGAAAAGGACGGAAGGGTAAGTTTTAGTTTTATGTAAATGCACTGCCTTGCCTAAATGGTGCAACTGCAACGCGTCAACGGCGGGAAGACGAAATCAAAGGAATTAAATACATTTGCGATTTTGAAAAAGGTAAAATAAAATTATGGAAAATAAGAACACTGATAACAAAAAGTTAACCACTGCCACCGGCAGTCCGGTTGCAGACAACCAGAATATCATGACAGCAGGTGTTCGCGGACCGGCCTTGCTGCAGGATGTTTGGTTTTTGGAGAAAATGGCGCATTTCGACCGCGAAGTGATCCCTGAAAGAAGAATGCACGCAAAAGGGTCGGGGGCCTTTGGAACCTTCACCGTAACCCATGATATCACTAAATATACGATGGCGGATATTTTTTCTGAGCCAGGTAAGCAAACACCCCTGTTCGCTCGCTTTTCAACAGTGGCGGGTGAAAGAGGTGCTGCGGATGCAGAAAGAGATATCCGGGGATTTGCGTTGAAGTTTTATACCAATCAGGGAAACTGGGATTTGGTGGGAAATAATACACCCGTATTTTTCTTCCGCGATCCGAAAAAATTTCCAGACCTTAACCATGCTGTAAAAAGAGATCCCAAAACAAATCTGAGAAATGCAAACAATAACTGGGACTTCTGGACTTTGCTGCCCGAGGCTCTGCATCAGATTACGATTGTAATGAGCGACCGGGGCATTCCGAGATCTTACAGAAATATGCATGGATTCGGAAGCCACACCTTTAGCTTCATCAACAAACACAATGAGCGTTTCTGGGTAAAATTTCACTTCCGCACACAGCAGGGAATTGAGAACTTAACCAATGAGGAAGCCATTCAGATTATTGGAAGAGACCGCGAATCACATCAGCGGGATCTTTTTGAAAACATAGAAAAAGGTAATTTCCCCAAGTGGACGATGTACGTTCAGATTATGCCGGAAGCAGAAGCGGAAACCTATCACGTTAATCCGTTTGATCTTACCAAGGTATGGCCGCACGGAGATTATCCGCTGATTGAAGTGGGAGAATTTGAATTGAACCGCAATCCCGAAAACTATTTTGCAGAGGTAGAACAGGCAGCTTTCAATCCTGCCAATGTAGTTCCCGGAATAGGTTTTTCTCCTGACAGAATGCTGCAGGGAAGATTATTTTCTTATGGCGATGCACAGCGCTACCGCCTGGGTGTAAATAACTACCAGATTCCGGTAAATCAACCAAAATGTCCGTATCATAGTTTCCACAGAGACGGTGCAATGCGCGTCGATGGAAATTTCGGAGCCACTAAACATTACGAGCCAAATAGTTACGGATTATGGCAGGAACAACCAGAATACAAAGAACCTCCATTGAAATTACATGGCGATGCATGGCATTGGGATCACCGGGTAGATGAAGACTATTATTCTCAGCCCGGCAATCTGTTCAGATTATTGACCGATGAAAAGAAGCAGTTATTGTTTAATAACACTGCGGCAGAAGTGGGACAGGCAGAAAAATTCATTCAGGTTCGGCATATCCGCAACTGCTACAAAGCTGATCCTGCCTACGGAGAAGGCGTGGCAAAAGCATTGGGTTTGTCCATGGATGAAGTAAACACTTTTGTATTACCGGAAGATAAAAGATAGGACTTTTTAAAAAATCTTTGATAAAGAAACCGCCGGCCTTTTACCGGTGGTTTTTTATTTGCTCAACTATTTTCCCTGATCACCTTCATGCCTTTGCACCACCTTGCAAGTTCGTTTAAGACCTGTTCGGCTGATTTCTCCAAAACATCATTCGGAACAAACTGTTCATCATGAATGAACTGTTCAAAGAACGGGATGTGAACAGCATCCGCCAGGGCCGCCATTTTTAAGGAAGAAAGATCGTTTTTCAACGAGATGAACGCCCTGGTTCCGGCCGAAACCCCACCATAACTGACAATTGCGGCGGGCTTATAATTCCACTCCTTATAGAGATATTCGAGTGCATTTCTGAGGGGAGCGGGATAATTGAAGTCGTATTCTGCTGTTACAAATACAAAAGCTTCGGCCGAAGCGATTTTCGCACTCCAGCTTTTTGTGTAATCATACATGTACTTTTGGAAGCGTGGATGATTCGGTTCATTCATCATCGGAAGATTTTCTGCTTTCAGGTCAATTACTTCCACTGCAAACTTCCCGTTTTGTCTCGCCTTTTCAGCAATCCATTTCGCAACATAAGGACCTTTTCTTCCTTCCCTTACCGTTGCCATTATTATTTTTAGAGGAATCATATTTTTTTCGAATAAAAATAAATTTTCGTGCCAATCAGGGAGAGTGGCAGTACAGGATAAAAAAAAAGCCCTCCGTGGAAACGGAATGGGCCTCTAACGATTGCTTGCCATATGAAAA
>JAFAEW010000091.1 GCA_023423835.1 Bacteroidota bacterium
CCTTACATTACTAAAAATCGCTTTTGCTGCTGTACCGTTTGATGATCCAACCAGTAAACCGGCTAAGATTTCATCTTCAAGTTCGATTGCAACCGAATCGGTTTTATAAAGTGCTCCCATTTTGGCAGTTCGAAGGTAAATCATATCTCCCTTTCGTTCAATTTCCAAAACGTCTGCTGCGTCATTTAGAACTTTTTTAAACTGTCTTCCGTTAAGAGAATAGTTTACGGAAGTTTCCCCTTTTTTTCCGGAAACCAATTGCAGATAATTTTGCCGGTTCTTATCAGAGCGTATCATCAATCCGAAATAATCTCCCTTCCCGCCGGCAACGAATTTTCCGATGGTACGAATAATAAAATCGCCTTGTAATGGAGTAGTCAAATGCCCGGTCCTGCTGCTCCCCGATTCTACTTCCGCCGTTTGTAACAGGTAGGTTTGTCCCACAGGGTCATAAAACGCCGTTTCTGATCGATCAAAGATGCCCGTGGTTTGACCGTTTGAAAGGACAGCAATGACCAGAAAAAATAGCAGGAGATTTGTTTTCAAAATAATTTTTACTCAATATAATAAAAAATATTTGGCGGATCTTTTAAGGAAATCAGGCGGTGATCGTTTTGGAAAAAATTCCTGAAGGCCGCTTAAACACATTCACCGAGTAATCGAATAAAAACAACGGCTGCGCGGGAAAAGTTTAAAGAACCTGGTCTGAAGGCCAAATTGACGACAGAAAATTTTATTTTCAAATGAAAACGGATTATTTTTAAGTTGAAACGCATCCTAAAATCTGAAAACAATGTCCGAATATTTTATCATTCTTATCGCACTCGTTTTGCTGTATTACGTTGCAGGTAGCCTGCGACAAAAATTTAAAGTTAAACGGCGTTATCTGATAGCAAGAGACATTCTCATGGTCTTCGTCTTAATATTGTTGATTCTTTTCTCAGAACGAACGTATACTCCAACTGTCGATTATATTCGATTTGCCTTAACCGGCGTCCTGGTAATCTATTTCCTCGTGAAGGTTTACAAAGACGTTCAATTAACGAGAAACGAGAAAATTTAGTTGGTAAATATTCTGAGAATCCGGATGCTTTAATACAGGAATTTGTCAGAGAAATTGAAACCGCTTCGACCTTTTCTCAGGCGTAATATGGCCGGATCAATAGATAGATTACCGGACCTGAAATGGCCACAAACAGCCACATCGGGAAAGTGTACCTTGCGAGCTTCTTATGCAATACGTATTCTCCTGTAAGCGATCTGTAAGCGGTAAACAGGATAAAGGGGAGCATTACGGACGCAAGTAAAATATGCACGGCCAGCAGGATGAGATAAAACGTTCGCCATCCGCCGGCGGCAGCAATTTCTGCCGGAGAAAGAATTCCATTCTGATCGAGGTCACCAAATTTTGATTCTCCTGCCAATAGATGATGCAATACGTAGCTAATGAGGAATATCACCGAAAGCGAAAGTGCCGCCGTCATCAGCTTCTTATGTCGCAGATATTGCTTTCTTTTGACCGAAATGAGTGCAGCGATCAATAAAAAAGCAACCATGCTGTTGATAACGGCATTGATCAGGGCAAAAATATGAATGTCGAATCCGGGCCGATATTGAATCTGAATTTTTCCGAGGGCAACGATCGACAAAAATACAATCACGGAAAATATCCATATAAACCACCTGGCTTTCCGGTCATTTTTTTTCCAGGCGGCCGGCGGCAGCAGATCAGGCATGTTTTTCCTCATTTTTTCTTCGCTTGGTAAGCATTCGCATTCCGATAATTACAATTACAAAAGTGATCCCGAAAAAGATGATCATTTCATTCACATTAAACGGCAATCTTTCAGGTTCATTAGGGTCTTTCTCCAACATAAGAATACCGATATCTTCCGATAATTGCGCAAGAGAACTTGAATCGAGTCCGTTATAGTATCCTCTGATATGATGATCGCGGTCGATTAAAACAAAACGTTGTGTGTGCGCAAAATCAGGATCAAGGGGTCCGTCAGAATTGTATTTATCTACTCTTAACTGCTCAAAAATGAAATTGTAAATCGTGTCTTTAGGACCGGTTAAAAACCACCAGTTGTCTGAATTTGCGCCATGTTTATCGGCATACTTTTTCAATACCGGAACTGAATCCCTTTCAGGATCGATGGTAAAGGATAAGAACTGTACAATGGTAGAATCAGCGAGATTCTTACTGAAGCCGCCGGGCCCCTTAATAAATGCCTGCTGCATTTTGGCCATATTCGCAGTGAGTTTCGGGCAAATAGAACCGCAACTGGTAAAAAAGAAATCGGCAACGATTGCCTTATTCTTTATGTCGTACAAGCTTACGGTGTCGCCAAGTTGATTTTGGAGACGAATATTTTCCACCGTGTGCCAGACCGTATCGGTGGTCATTTTCCCGTCTACCACTTTGGTAACAATTGAATCGGGAAGATAATGCCGGGGAATTGCCACGGCGCTATCGGCCGCGCCCTTCAAAGTCAGGTATCCTATTAACGGAACCAGTAATGCAACACAGATTGCCAGTAGAGCCTTCTTATTCATAAATTATAAAACCACCGTTTTACCGATGGTTTTTTATTAAAGAATTTATAAAACAGATTTACATACTTCATGTCTCACAACACCTTATTCAAAACAAAGGCAATTGCCGGCAAAGCTACTGAAGATTGTGATTCTTTTCCGGAGTTTTTTGCGGTTCATGTTCCACCGGTGTCATCTTCGTACTGGTGTGTTCCTTATAGAAGAAATCATACCGGTTTTTCAGACTATTGTACGAATGCCCGTCGCCCAAAAATGCAAGAACAAACCAGATAAACAAAAGCATTGGTACCGCTATTGACATAATCATTGTTCTTATCTCATGTTTCAGGTGCATGAAATAGGCAATTATGTAAAACGCTTTCCAAAGCATGAGAATAATGATAACTCCCTTAATGAAATAATGGAATGTATCTACCGGCATTCCAATCATCGCCAGACCGAGTGCCAGCTCAATGATGGTAAGAACACTGAGATAAATCGTTATCTTCCAGATTTCTCTTACTGCCGCCTTATTATGTACTTCAATTGTTTGTGCGTTATCCATTTCCGTGAGTTTCTTTAGTAATTTAAATCAAATAAAAGCAGGTAAAAACAAATACCCAAACCAGATCAACGAAATGCCAGTAAAGTCCGGCCTTTTCGATCATGAGATAATGCCCTCTCTGTTCAAACTTGTCCATCAGCGTCATTACCAGCATCACAATATTTACGACCACTCCTGAGAACACGTGAAATCCATGAAATCCGGTAATCGTGAAAAAGAAGTTTGTGAAATTGGGGGATGAAATGGTGCCATCGGCATTAGGAAAAGGATTTCTTCCCCACCATGCACCTTCATGATACAGGTGCGACCATTCCCAGGTTTGACAAAGCAAAAATGCCAATCCGCCAATGATTGTGAGGGTCAGATATTTTACCACGCCCTTTTTGTTCATCAGTTTGCCTTCATGCACTGCCAGCACCATCGTTACGGAGCTTAAGATCAAAATGAAGGTCATGATACTTACAAAAACGAGCGGAGCATTCTGACCTCCCGGATAAGTATTAAAAACGTGGTTTGGATCAGGCCAGCCATTCGTTGCAAAACGGGTAGTTCCGTAGGCGATCAGTAATCCTCCGAATGTGAAGGAATCGCTCATAAGAAAATACCACATCATTATTTTCCCATATTCTACCCTGAAGGGACTTTTTCCACCACTCCATAATTTAGTGGTCTCAGCGCCAAGTGCAGTTGTTGAAGCCATAATATTAATTCTTCGTTTGCAAATTTATTTTTTCAATTTATATTCCTGCCAGATTTTTCAGGTTCACCGGTCATTCAATTTAATTAATGCATCACGTATAAAAACACGAAGAGATAAATCCAGAGAATATCTACGAAATGCCAGTAAATACACGCCAGTTCGATTGGCATTGAACTGTAGCTCTTTACCTTTTTATTGAAAGCCTTTAAAAATATCGTCATCAGCACAACAACTCCTCCCAACACGTGCAACACGTGCAATCCGATAATGATCACGAGAAAAGAAGCTGCCGGATTGCTCCCATGTCCCAACAATTGTATGCCATGTGAGCCCAGATAGGAAAATCCGATGAACTGCATGATTGCAAACAGTACACCCAGCGCCGCGGTGATAGAGATCAGCACGCGGTACCTTTTCATTTCCCGGGCCTTAAATGATTTGAGCGCAAGGTGAATGGTAAGACTGCTGAACAGGATGACAACAGTAGATGAAATAAAAATTGAGGGCATATGAAAATGCAACCAATTTTCCTGATTACTCCTAACTATATACGCACTTGTTAACCCGGCAAACATCATAATGATGCTTGCCATGGTTACCCACAGCAAAAATTTATGCGGATGAATTCTTGTTCTTTGACTGCTCACTGTTGTCGTTATCACGGTTGAAATATTTTAACTCAAATGTACTCTAAAAATTTTAACGAATTCTATTTATTCCGCCTAAGTACTCAAAAACGGAATATGCACTTTGTCTGCCAGCAATACTAAAAACACGATTGGCAAATAAATATAACTGCTAAACATCACCCTTCGTGCAGCCTTAACGTCCAGTTCGATATAAAGTCTTACACACTGAACCACCAGCCAAATGTTTGCGGCCAAAACGATCCAGAGACTTATGTATCCCGAGATGTCGAAATAAAACGGCAACAATCCGAAAGGAATCATCATAACCGCATACGCAATCCCCTGCAAAGCAATCATACGTGTAGGCGCGCCGCCTCCGGGCAATAATTTGAAACCCGCTTTGCTATAATCGTTGTGTGCCAGCCAGGCTATTGCCCAGAAATGTGGAAATTGCCACAGAAACTGAATTCCAAATAAAACCCAACCCGCGCCATTCGAAATGTGTGTTCCCTCGATCGTTGCAAAAGGACTGATGATGCCCGTTGCCGCCACCCATCCTATTAAACAGGGCAAAGCACCGGGAAACGCTCCCACAAAAACCGAAATGGAACTCACCTTCTTCAAGGGCGTATAAATAAATGCATACAGGAAAATACTGAAGGCCGAGAGCAGTGCAGAATTCAAATTGAAGAATTCATACATAATCCACACCCCGGCAAGACCCGCTATAAAAGCGAAAGTATAAGCTTCCTGTTGCGACATTCTTCCCGACGCCACCGGTCGGCCGGCCGTACGTCGCATTAATGCATCCGTATTTTTTTCCGAAGCCTGGTTAATGGCATTTGCGCTACCCGTAATCAACATTCCGGCAACAAACAAGAGGACGATCATTTTGAAATCGAATCCCAATATGTTTGGCGCCAGCAAGTAACAGATAACGCAGGAAAACACCACCATAAAGCTCAGCGAGAACTTTATCAGAAGAAGGTAATCCTTTATTTTACCAGACAGTGAAAATGAGGTCGTTAAATTGCCCGAATGCGTCATCTGATTGAAAAGTGAGAAAAGTTGATTTTTTTCTCCTCTTGTTTTATATCATAATGCCCTTGGTACGGGCATTATGACGGATGATAAGTTCTATTTCAAAGATTAATGTGTACTCTCTTCTTCGCCAACAGGCGTTGTTTGCGGAATGAAATCAATTCCATCTTTTCCGTAATCATAAGGCCATCTGTGCACCTCAGGAATTTCGCCCGGCCAGTTGCCATGGATGGCGTGGATTGGCGTGGTCCATTCAAGCGTATTCGCTTTCCACGGATTCATTGTAGTAACCCTTCTGCCTTTGAAGATTGAATAGAAGAAATTGAACAGGAACAGTATCTGAACTGCAAAGGTTATTACCGCACAGAAGCTGATGAAGGTATTCATCCCCTGGAATTCCTTGAAACTTTCCCATGCACTGTAATCGTAATACCTCCTTGGCATTCCCGCCAGGCCCTGGTAGTGCATCGGCCAGAAAATAAGGTAAGCACCCACCATTGTCAGCCAAAAATGTATATAGGCAAGCGTATTATTCATGTATCGCCCAAACATTTTCGGAAACCAGTGATAGATTCCGGCAAACATTCCAAATACACCCGCAACGCCCATCACAAGGTGAAAGTGTGCGATGATGAAATAGGTATCGTGAATATGAAAGTCGATAGCAGAATTTCCCATCCAGATACCCGTCAATCCTCCGGAAATAAACATACTCACGAATCCGATGGCAAATAGCATTGCCGGTGTAAAATGAATATTACCTCTCCAAAGAGTCGTAAGCCAGTTAAATGTTTTAATAGCCGAAGGCACCGCAATCAGCAAAGTCAGCAACACGAAGATCGATCCGAGGAACGGATTCATTCCTGAAACAAACATATGGTGCGCCCAAACGAGGAACGAAAGAATTGCGATTCCAAATAAAGATCCAACCATCGCAATGTATCCGAAGATCGGTTTGCGGGCATTCACACTCATTACCTCCGATACGATTCCCATACCCGGCAGGATTACAATATATACTTCCGGATGCCCGAGAAACCAGAAAAGATGTTGATACAGAATAGCATTTCCGCCTTCATTTGGAAGTGCTCCGATTCCGTTGATGAAGATATCAGAAAGATAAAAACTAGTTCCGAAGTTGCGGTCGAAGATCAGCAGGATTACGCCCGAAAGCAAAACCGGGAAGCTTAATATTCCAAGAACGGCAGTGAAAAATAATCCCCAGATGGTCAAAGGAAGACGGGTCATGCTCATTCCTTTGGTACGCATATTAAGGATGGTACTCACATAGTTAAGTCCGGCCATAAGCTGCGAGACAATAAATAATCCCATTGAAATCAGCCAAAGGTCCATTCCCATTTTCGATCCCGGCGACGCACTTCCGATTGCACTTAAAGGCGGATAGGCAGTCCAGCCACCGGCCGCAGGTCCTGTCTCTACAAACAGCGATGACATCATGATCACACTTGCGATAAAGAAGATCCAGTAGCTGAGCATGTTTAAAAATGGTGATGCCATGTCTCTTGCTCCCACTTGCAGAGGGATCAGGTAATTTGAAAAGGTTCCGCTTAATCCCGCCGTGAGCACAAAAAAGATCATGATCGTTCCATGCATGGTTACGAGAGCATAATATCCTTCTGCCGACAGGTGTCCTCCTTTAGCCCATTTTCCCAGTAAGGTTTCCAATATGGGAAACGAAGTTTCAGGATAACCGAGTTGTATTCTGAATAAAACCGACATTAACCCACCTATAAAAGCCCAGATGATACCGGTGATCAGAAATTGCTTTGAGATCATTTTATGGTCGGTGGAGAAAATATATTTGGTAATAAAACTTTGATAATGGTGGTGGTCATGATGCTCCTGGTAATGGATCTCCTGGGGAACCGCCACGCCAACGTTTGTATTTAAAGCTGCATCATTATTCATATCTTAAGATTTGTTTATAGGTGAATAAACAATAATTCGTTCTTATTTTTTCGCAATTTCTGTTACCTTCTTATCCGTCGTTCCATTCCCTTCCGGCTTTACTGATGCAGTTGCCGGCTTTGCAGTAGGATCCTTATCAGGGAAAGCAGTGTAATAGGCGGGTTTCTGTTTCGCAAGCCACTCGTCGTATTCGGGTTGTGAAACCACTTCGATCACGCCTTTCATCGAGTAATGTCCGTTTCCACAAAGCTGGTCGCAGGCGATTTCATATACGAAGTTCGGATTTCCGGTTATTTCCTTCATCTCCTTGGTTGTATATTTCGGAGTAAACCACAGTGTTGTTGGTGTGCCCGGAATCGCATCCATCTTCAAACGAAACCAGGGCAATCCTACGTCGTGTACCACATCTCTTGAATTGATGATCAGTTTCAGTGGTTTGTTTTTCACTGCATACATTGTCTGCTCGATCACAATATCATCGTGGGTTGCAGGATCATCCTTCACGTGAATCTCCGGAACGTCATACCAGTTTAATCCCAATACATTGGAAGCCGGGTCGATCATGCGGTAATATTTTTTTCCAAAAACACCATCATTTCCCGGGTAGCGGTAGATCCATCCAAACTGTTTACCCGTGATTTCTACCACGTTCGCATTTTTTGGAGCTTCGCCCGTAAAGGAAAACCAGTTTCTGAGGCCGATTACAACCAAAACCGTCAATGCCAGTGTTGGAATTACCGTCCAAACGATTTCCATCATATTGTTATGCGGGAAATAATAGGCCTTTCTCTTGTCACTCTCCTGGTAGCGGTAGGCGAACCAAAAGAGCAGGATTTGGGTGATAAAAAATACGATGCCGGTAATGATCAGGGTAACCCACATCATATCATCAATCTTTTCACCCTGAACCGATGCAGCAGGATAGGCGAATGCACCTACGTCTTTAAAAGCCTCATTGCACCAGTACACTCCAATCAATCCTGCAATCAGAAACGCCAGCATGAAAAAGCCGTTCACTTTGTTTTGGTCTTTCCTTGCGCGTTCTTCTCCTTTTAAAACAGTTACATATTCACTCGCTTTAGCGATCTGAAAAATTATCAGGAACACTAAGATGATTACTAATATTGTGAAAAAGGTAGACATGATTTGTCATTAAATTTAGATACGTAAAAAAACTGCTGCTTATTCTTCTTAACTTTTCCGTGCTGATTATGTATGATGAACAATACTTTCTTTCAAATAAGGATTGTATTTGGGGATCAATGGTTTTGAAGCCAGTGATTTGCCTGCAAAATGAATCATCAGTCCTATAAATAATGCTACAATTCCAAAGTCGAGCCATCCGCTTTCTGCCAATGGAACACTCTCTTTCGAGATTCCACCCATGATCATTTGATAAAAGTCAAGCCAGTGACCGAAGATCAGTAATACGGCCATAAAAGTCATGAGCGCATAATTCCTTTTAGCAGAGCGCTTCATCAGGATCAGAATCGGGCAAACGAAATTGAGTATCAAATTTAGGAAAAAGATCCCTTTGTAGGGTCCCTGAACCCTGTGTTTAAAATAAATTGTTTCCTCAGGAATATTTCCGTACCAGATCAACATGTACTGTGCAAACCATACATAAGCCCAAAAGATGGAAAATGCGAACATATATTTCCCCATGTCATGCAGGTGCTCATTATTGGTAAGCTCCAGGTAGCCTTTGTTTTTAAGGTAAATAACCCAGATGGTGATGAGAGATAATCCTGAAACAAATGCGCTCACAAAAACATACCAGCTATACATGGTTGAATACCATTCCGCGTCAATACTCATCATCCAAAACCAGGGCGTCATAGATCCCATTGTAAGTGCAAACCACACAACGAATAAACCGGCTGTAACAGTTGTTCTCCAAACATAACCCTTTCCTGTTTCGCCATTCATTTTTGTATGATCGGTTTCACTGGAAAGTTTCCTCATTCTTGCTCCAAGCAAACTCCAAAGGCCAATTGAAGCTATCGTCCAAAGGATAAAAAATGTCGGATTCAGAAATCCGATCTTTCCTTTGATTAATACGCTGTCTGCAACCTTTTCGCTATTGCTCCAGGGATAAATCAGTCCATTTCCCGAAAGCACCAGAAATATCATTAAGATTCCTGCGATCACTCCGAAGATCGGCGCCAATGAAGACAGTGCTTCAGAAACGCGCCTGAAGGATGCATCCCATCCTGCCATTGCCAATGTGTTGATGCTGATGAAAAACATACAGGCATTGCACATCACGAGGAAAAAGATACTGTTGTATAAAAATGTTCCCCAAAAAACTGCCTGATCATGCGCATCATTACTCATTCCTTTCGTAAAAAAGCCAATGATCAGCACTATAAGCCCAACAATGATAAGGCCCATTGACCAGGTTCTCATCTTCGCGGGTATTTCAAACTTTTCTTTAATAACAGATGCCATTGTATTTCCTTTTAGCACTTAAAATTTATTTAATTCGATGCAGCCGCAGCCGTTTCCTTAGCCGGTGGAGCAACCGTAGCAGTAGAATCTGCCGGGGCCGTAGCACCTTTTCCCTGTTTAGATTTGATATAATGAATGATCGCCCATCTCTGATCTGTTGAAAGCTGAGAACCATAAGGTCCCATCAGATTCTTTCCGTAGGTAATAGAATAAAACATCTGTCCGTCAGGCATTGCAATGTACTGCGCTCCTGCGGCAAGATCGGCGGGTTTTGCGGGATAAGGTCCGCTACCGTCTTTGTAGAGCGGGCCGTTTCCATCCAATTTTGGACCGTGGCAAATACCGCAGTTGATGAGGTATTGTCTTTCTGCTTCCTTCATCTGCGCTGCATTCAATGGCGGCAACGGATTGGGAACCTGTTTTGCAGCCACATAATTCGTACTGTCGCCCGGCAAATCCTTTGGTAATGAAAAACTTATTGATTCTCCCCTCGCAACCGTTCCTGCCACCGGCAAATTGGTGTAATTGATGCCTTGTTCGGCCAGATTACTGTGGTCGGCATAGGTTTCATATGCACGGCTGTAAGCCATATCAGGCATATAGGTAGCGCCGGGTTTGCGTTTAACGCCATTGCAGGAGGCGAGAATACCGGCAAACAAAATAGATATATAAATAATATTCTTCATAATCAATTGATTCTGCTTTTATAAAACCTCCAGTTTTTCATCTTTGATCAACCTTTGTTCTTTATCATAACGTCCCCACCACCAGTCGGCTTCCGCTTCCTGAACATTGATGTCCTGACCCCCCACGGAGGCAAGAAAACCTTCGAGATCCGGCACATTAGTTTTTGGCGTGCATTCAATTACCATCACCATCCGGTCATCGGTTGCTCTCAAACTAAAACTGTGTTTTTTTACGAAAGGTGCCAGTTGACAAAGCCAGCAGAATGTATACACCATTCCAACTGCCGAAAACAGTACTGTAAGTTCGAATGTTATCGGAATAAAGGCCGGCAACGCAAAATGTGGTTTTCCGCCAATATTCAAGGGCCAGTCGGAGGTGAAGATCCACCCCATGCCACCGAGGGCCGTGCAGGTTCCGAGTAAGCCATAGATGAATCCCGCGGTATGCAGGCTTGTTTCCCTCAGCCCCATCGTCTTGTCTAACCCGTGAATGGGAAACGGCGTGTAAACATCATGTATTTTATAGCCAGCAGATCGCACCCTTTTTACCGCAGGAAACAATACCGCTTCATCATCAAAACTAGCTACAACAAATTTCTTTTTTGCCATAAATTGCGCTTTAAGACAAGAGCATCAGCTCTGATATTGTAATAATTCTATTCTTTTCCTCTTTAATGTGCATGAGCAAATTGTTCAGCAAATTTTTCCGGACTTTCTTCCTCCAATTTATCCATCCCTTCCTTGTAATGTTCGCCTGACGTTTTCAATACATGTTTGATTTCTGCGATCGCAATTACAGGGAAATATTTTGCAAACAGGAAATAACAGGTAAAGAACAAACCTATCGTTCCCAGGAAAAATCCGATCTCGAATATCGTGGGACTGTAATAGATTGTCCAGCTTGATGGAAGGTAATCACGATAAATAGATAGTACAATGATCACAAACCTTTCAAACCACATCCCGATATTTACAATTACACTCATGAACAAAGTAACCACGAGATTTCTTCTCATCTTACGGAACCAGAAGATCTGCGGAGATAATACGTTGCAGGTCATCATTCCATAATATGCCCATCCGTAAGGACTGAATAAGTTTGCACGGCTATAGAAGAAGGCATAAGCTTCATATTTATTCTGACTGTAAAACGCCATAAAGAGTTCCGTTAAATAAGCGATACCAACGATTGAACCGGTTAGTACAATCACCTTATTCATCGCCTCAATATGCCCGATCGTAATGTAATCCTGCAGGTGCAATACCTTTCTTGTAATGATCAGAAGCGTTTGCACCATTGCGAAGCCCGAAAACACCGCTCCGGCAACGAAGTATGGCGGAAAGATGGTGGTGTGCCAGCCCGGAATAACCGAAGTGGCGAAGTCGAAGGATACAATCGTGTGTACAGACAGTACCAACGGTGTGGCGAGTCCGGCCAATACCAATGAAAGGGATTCGTGTCTTTGCCAGTGTTTGGTAGAACCTGTCCATCCGAAAGATGCAATGCCGTACAGTGCCTTTCTAAGTTTCGTCTTCGCACGGTCACGAACAGTTGCCAGATCGGGCAATAAACCCGTGTACCAAAACAAAAGCGAAACAGTAAAATAAGTAGAAATCGCAAATACGTCCCAAAGCAAAGGAGAATCGAAGTTTGGCCAAACGGGACCGCGGGTATTGGGATAAGGCATCACAAAAAATCCAACCCAAACTCTACCCATGTGCCAGATCGGGAATTGACCGGCACACATTACCGCGAAGATCGTCATCGCTTCCGCTGCGCGGTTTACCCCGGTACGCCATCCTTGTCTGAACAAAAGTAAGATCGCTGAGATGAGGGTTCCGGCATGACCTATTCCCACCCACCAAACGAAGTTGGTGATATCCCAACCCCAGCCGACGGTTTTATTGAGGTTCCACTGACCGATACCATAAGTAACATCTCTGTAAACGCTGTACACGCCGAAGAGCAACAGGGCTACCGAAATGTAAAATCCAATATACCAAAGCTTGCTTGGTTTCCCTTCAATGGGGGCACAGATATCTTCTGTTACCTGATGATAGGTTTTATCACCTGTTACCAGCGGTTCTCTTAATTGTGATTCATAATGTAATGGTGCCATGCAAAATATTTTATACCTGGTATAACCGATTTAAATAATAAGTATTTATTTTATTAACCTAAATGTTCCTGTTTTTCTAATCTTTCGTGCTTTTCCTCTTCTGTCAGTTCCGTATTACGCACTTTAGCCAGATAATTCACATTTGGAAGGGTATGTATCTGTTCAATTACATAGAATGTTCTGTTGTAATTGTTAACCCTGAACTGTGCAATAGCACTGTTCTTATCATTGATATTTCCAAAGATTATCGCATTCGTAGGACAAGCCTGCTGACAAGCTGTCTTCACATCCCATTTGTCATTGACTCCGCTTTCCAATGGACGGCTTTCTTTTTTAGCTTTCAATTTGCCATCCTGTAAACGCTGCACACAGAAGGTACATTTTTCCATCACACCCCTTGACCGCACGGTCACATCCGGATTTAAAACCATCCTGCTCAGGTCATCGTTCATCTGGTGCACAGCAGGATCAAGATCGCCTACAAAGCCCGGATGCTGGTTGTCAGGGAAGCTGTCTGCTCCTGTATAGTCGGCCCAGTTGAAACGACGCACTTTATAAGGACAGTTATTCGCACAATACCTGGTTCCAATACAGCGGTTATAAGCCATCTGGTTTAACCCTTCGCTGCTGTGGTTGGTAGCGCTAACTGGACAAACGTTCTCACAGGGCGCGTTATCGCAATGCTGGCACAACATTGGTTGGAATACAACGGTCGGATTATCAATATCGCCGCTGTAATACCGGTCGATTCTGAGCCAGTGCATATCGTGAAAACGCATTACTTCGCTCTTTCCTACAATAGGAACATTATTTTCAGCTATACAAGCCACTACACAGGCACCGCAACCGGTACAGGTGTTCAAGTCAATTCCCATTCCCCAATGTATTCCCGGCTTATCATAATAAGGATACATGGTTCCCTGTTTGGTAAAATCTTCCGTTCCGCCAAAATGGGCCAGCTCGTGATTTCTTTCTTCAGGAATTTGTGTAGGATGATCAATAAAAGAAGCCAGGGAAAGTTCTTTCATCACTTCCACCCTTTTTCCTAATGGCGTATCGTAAGTATTATGTGTTTGAATGAGGGCAACGTCATAAGTTCTGCCGGTATCCTTAATGGTGATATCCGTTTGAGCATAAACCATCGTATTGCCGTTGAACTGCACGAAAGGATACACGTTTTTGCCCACGCCGGCTGCAGTTTTTCCCAACTTTTCAGACCGTCCGTATCCAACTGCAATGCCGATACAATCAGGATGTGTTCCGGGAATGATCAGTGCGGGAAGCTCCATGGTTTTTCCATTGGCTGTTACGCTTACCAATGGTTTTGGAGGATGCGCTTCATAGGCGTCTGATTCACCGTTATCATTTAAATCAATATCGAGCAGCGACTTCGCCATTGCAGGAGAAAGCACCACATAGTTATCCCAGGTACATCTTGTAATAGGATCGGGCAATTCCTGCAACCACGGGTTTGTTGCGCCCATTCCCGAACCGATACCAACATTTTCGTATAAAACAAGCTCGGTTTTGCCGCCTTTTTTCGCCGATGAAAGAGCTGAAGAAGCCGTGGCAACATATCCACCGTTGTACACAGCGCCGCCTGCAGCAGCTGGCATATTGATAACAACACCATCCTGCAATGCCTTGTTCCACATGGTTTCGCTTCCAAGCTTTGTTATCCAGTATTGCTTCAGAAAAGCAAGATAATCAAGCGGAGAGCCACTCCATTTAAGAAGGCTGTCTTGCCACTGCCGTGTTTTGAACAAAGGATAAATGGTAGGCTGAATAAAGGAATACAATCCCGTATTCGCTTCAGCATCTCCCCAACTTTCAAGGAAGTGATTGGATGGAACTACATATTTACACAACTGCGTTGTTTCATCATTTTTTCCACAGAATGAAACCGAAAGTTTCACCTTCTTCAAACCTTCAACAAATTTATTGCTATCGTAATAGCTGAATGCAGGATTAGCCTCGAAGATCAGCAGTGCACCCACATTTCCGGCATTCATATCTTCTACCAGACGAACAAAATCGGAATCGATACCTTTACGGGTGTTCATCACCGTGTTATGATCGATCGTGTTTCCACCGCTTTGAAGTGCTTCGTTGATGGCGTTTACCATCACCTGAACATTTACATCATTGCTTCCGCAAACCACCAACGACGCTCCGCGGGATTCCGTAAGAAATTTAGCTGCCCGCTCGATTCCGGCTTTCAGTTTAGCATCCGCTATACCTGAGACACCTCCACCGTTTATGGCGCTATATAAAGCCGATACAACCGCTCCCGTTTCCGAAGGCCGGTGTAAATATCTTTCATCTGCATTGGCTCCGGTAAGGCTGAGCAAACTTTCAAACTGTATGTGTTTACTCATGGCCGGATTCTTCTCGTTGATCCTCTTTCCTACAGAATACTGCCTGTTAAATTCAGTGGGACTCAACCAGGTTGAAAGAAAATCGGCTCCGATACTCACGATCGTTTTTGCCTTTTCAAAATGGTAGGTAGGAATCATTCTTTTGCCATAGGTCATCTCATTGGCAAGCAGCATTCCGCTGTAAGAAACCGCATCATACTGCACGTGCCTGCTTCCCGGATATTTGGCTAAAAACTGGTTAATAACTTCCAGAGAGCTGGGTGAATTAACGGTTGTGGTGAGTAACACAATTGCACCGCCGGCTGTTGAGGCAAGTGCCGGACCTACTTCTTTATCAATTGCTTCAAGTGTTACTTCTTTTCCCGAAATAGTGGGAAAACGCAACCTTGCAGTATCGTATAAATCCAAAACGGAGGCCTGTACCCGTGGCATTGTTCCACCTAAAGTGTAGGGCGACAATTCATTTCCTTCAATTTTTATCGGCCGTCCGTCCATTACTTTAGCCAGAATGCTTACAGCATCTCCTTCCTGAACGAAGGTGGTGGCGTAATAATCCGGAACACCGGGTACTATATTTTCAGGCTTGTTCGCAAATGGAATTGCTTTTTTTACCGGAATTTCACAACTTGCTGCAATCGCGGCAGCTGCCGTACTAAATCCCAGGTATTTTAAGAAATCTCTTCTGGGAGCTACCGCATCAAATAATCCTTTATCATCTGGTTCAACCGGCAGTTCTTCTGAAAATTCATCTTTAAGTGATTCTTCGTATGCCTTGGAACTGTTTAGCTCTCCAAAACTTTTCCAGAATTTTATTTTATTCATACTGTTTTTCCCATCCGTTTTATGGAAGGACGTTTTACTTATGTGAATACAATAATTTTAGATTCGAATAATTGTTCAACTATTAATAATGGCACTTCTGACATTCTGTTCCGCCAATATTTTCAACTGTTATACCTTTTGAGCTATCAAGTGTACCGTTTTTGATATCATCATGATACTTCTCATAAATGCTATAAAATCCGTTGTCCTGAAAATCAACTTTTGTTTCACGGTGGCAATTGATACACCATCCCATTGTTAATGGCGCAAATTGCTTTACTTCATGCATGTTTTGAATTTCACCGTGACAGGTTTGACATTGAACTTTTCCAACCATTATGTGTTGTGAATGGTTGAAGTAAACGTGGTCAGGCAGATTGTGGATCTGCGTCCACTCAATTGGTTTCGCCATGGAAGGATCCCAGGGTTTTCCGGATTCGTAACCCGCGTATTTGTACAGCTTCTGGATCTCATGTGTACCGTCTACTTCATGGCCATCGGCACTTACGAGTTTTTCGGGTCCGGTATATTCATTGATGGCAAGGTGACAATTCATACAAACGTTCACGCTTGGAATATTTGCATGTCGCCCGTCCTCAGCACCGTTATGACAGTAAAGACAACTGATCTGATTGATGCCCGCATGCACTTTATGCGAATAAAAGATGGGCTGTTCCGGCTGATAATTTTGAGTATGTCCTAAACCGATCGCACCTTTTACAACATAATAGCCGCCGATTAAAAATAAGATCAGCGTCACCATCATAATGTAAATCTTGTTTCTCCAGAAAGGAACCGGCTCATGTGCAGGAATGCCCTCTTTATCGTCTGCCAATTTTCTCAGGTTGGCATTCACCTGCAACAATACGAAAGCTACGATGGCTAATATTAAAGTGAGAATACCATATAATAAAGTGTTATCACCACCCTCAGCAGGAGCCGCAGCAGCACCGGGGGCAGCCGTGGCCGCAGCGGGTGCAGGAGCCGTACTTACATAAGTAAGAATCGCATCAATTTCTTCTGTACTCAACTGAGGAAACCCGGGCATGGTTACCTTTCCATATTCGTTAAAAAGATTTACGGCATAAGGATATCCGCTTGCGATTACCGCACTGCTGTTGTGGATCCATTTATGCAACATATCTTTATCCGGCCAACGGTCTTCAACACCCGCTAATGCAGGCCCCGTAAGGTTTTTATTGATCGCATGACAGGAAGCGCAATTGGTGTTGAAAAGAGCTTTACCATCCTGGGCTGATGATGTATTATTTAAAAGCACCAAAAAAATACATAAAACGATAAAAGTCGATTTTTGTAAAATGCCCTTTAAGTTTATCATATCACAAATCAAATGGTGGATGTGGAAAAATCTCCAGATTGCCGACAAAAGTATGACAGGATTTTGACAATACCACCTGTAAAAATAAATTTTTTTAACTTGCTCTTTTGGTTTATGAGAAACTTATTTTTCAAAAATCCCCTTTGTTTATCACATTTGCAGCAGATCATCCATAAAAAATGAACACAATAAATATCGCCATTTTCGCATCCGGAACCGGAACGAATGCAGACAATATTATCAGACATTTTCGTGACTCCAAAACCATAAAAATTGCATTGATAGTCTGCAACAATCCCAACGCCGGAGTTCTCTCC
>JAFAEW010000092.1 GCA_023423835.1 Bacteroidota bacterium
GCCCTATACGAAGGGCTTCCACCTGGTAGGAAATCCGTATGCCTCGCCCATCGACTGGAATGCGTCTTCCGGCTGGACAAAAACGAATCTCGACAATGCCATTTATTTCTTCAATGCGGGAACAACGGATCGCTATACCGGCACTTACAGCAGTTACATCAACGGCATCAGCAGCGATGGCATTGCTGGAAATATCATTCCTTCCATGCAGGGGTTCTTCGTGCATGTTAAGGATGCGTTTCCCGCCACCGCAAAATTGACTGTCAACAACAACGCAAGAACGACCGATCTGAATCCCGCTTATCACTATTCAAATACACAAGCACCACTCCTTAGGATCAGTGCCGGATTTTCTGACGGCGCAGCTTCAGATCCTACGGTGATCTATTTCAATGAGAGAGAAAACGGCCTGTTTAACCAAAATCTCGATGCATTGAAAATGGAAAATTCGGATGAAAGCATTCCCAATTTGTTTTCCGTTTCGGCCGATGCGGAAAAGCTTTCCATCCGGGCAGTGGAATTACCGAAAGATTCTACGGTTCAATGGCCGTTGGGAATAAAAATCGCGAAAAGCGGATCAGTTGCATTCCGCACCCGTGATCTCAAGGGAATTGATCCCGCTTTAAATGTATTCCTCTACGATAATTACGCAAACCGGTACACCAATCTTCGCATGCAGGAAAATTATTCGGTTGCATTGAGCGCCGGTGAATACCTCAACCGGTTTTCCATCGTCTTCAGCAAAAAAGCATCGATGGAAGACAATGCAGCAGGCAATAATAATTCCGCCGTCTTTGATGCTTTCGTACAAAGCGGAATGCTTACCGTAAAGACCAACGTGGAAGCAGCGGCTAACAGCAGGCTGCTGATCACCAATATGATGGGACAGAAGCTATGGACCGCGGCTTTTACCGGAAGTGGAAATTACAACCTGAACGCAAGATTTGCCGCCGGCGCTTACGTGGTAACGCTCTATAGTGCTACCGGCAATTATTCTAAAAAACTGTTTATTCAAAACTGATGAAAAGTTGAAATGTTTAAAAACTACCCGACATATTATCCGCTTATCATTACAGTTATCAGCTTATTACTGCTAACAACGGAAGCCTTGGCTCAGTTGCAGCCTGAAGCTCCTCCGCGGCCGATTAAAGTATATGCGCGGCCTTTACAGGGATTGATGTTTGGCGCATTTTATCAGGGTCAGGCCGGAGGTACGATCAAAGTGGATGCATATGGATCGAGATCGGTTACCGGCGATATCATCCAGATGAATCTGGGAAAGCCTTTTTCTCCGGCCATCTTTGACGTGGATGCCAATCCCGGCACGTTAGTGAATATCCTAAACGGCCCCGACGTGATCCTGACGGGAAGTAATGGCGGAACCATCAAGCTGCACCTGGAAGAGTCAGACAAGGGAAGTCCTTTTATTGCCACTGCCATTCCTCCTTCATTTACCGAACTCAGAATTGGAGGAACACTAATCATCGGACCGCCGGCAGCAAATCCTCCCGGCGAATACAGCGGCACTTTCAGCGTAATCTTTAATAACGAGTAAATGAATTAAAACTTTACATGATTTTTATTGCGAAAAATATTCGGGTGGTCATTTTAAAAGCCGTGGCATTTTTATGTCTGATGGTTTTTTTGCCATCGGTTTTGTTGGCAAACCCTGATTCACTTCGCAATCCGATAGACCCGATTGAGCTCGAGTCTGACACCACTTCTATTTATGTAACCGTTCAAAATGTAGGCGGACACGAGATTCCGGCTATCATCCAAAACGAAGTGCCTTATCTTTCCGTGGTAGACGTATTTGATTTTTTGAAAATCAGAAACGAGATAAATGCCACGGCTGATTCTGTTTACGGCTTTTTCATCAGCGCCGACAAATCCTATCTCATCGATAAGATAAATAACCGGATTACTTTTGCCGGGAAGACTTTCCCGCTCGAAGCGGGCGATATTCTGATTGCAGAATCGAATATGTTTTTGAAGATGAAATATTTCGGAAAAATCTTCGGTCTTGAATGTGATTTTTCATTCCGCAACCTCACCATCCGGATTAAAACAGAACAGGAATTGCCGGTGGTGAAAGAAATGCGGCAGGCGCAGATCAGAAGTAATCTTAGCAAACTGCGGGGAGAATTCAAAGCCGATTCGGTCTTTAACCGCCGCTTTCCATTGCTCGCCCTGGGAATGGCAGATTGGATGGTGATTGGAAACCAGGATGAATTCGGCAAATCAACCCGCGTTTATCTTGGATTGGGAGGAATGTTTGCAGGAGGCGAATTCAGGGCAAACATCAATCATTACAGCAATCTTCCTTTCACAGAAAAACAACAATACTACCACTGGCGATATGTGAACAATGACAACAAATACCTGCGGCAGGCGATCGTTGGAAAGATCGCAGCAAGACAAATTTCGTCGATTTTTGATCCGGTTGTAGGCGTACAGTTTACTAACCGGCCCACAACCTTCCGCCGTTCATTTGGATCTTATTTGCTCAGCGACAAAACGGAACCGGGCTGGATCGTGGAATTGTATGTAAACAACGTATTGGTCAACTACGTGAAAGCCGATGATGCGGGTTTTTACCAGTTTGAAGTTCCGCTGGTTTACGGAAGTTCTAACATCAAACTCCGTTTCTTCGGCGCTTATGGCGAAGAAAGGTTCAGCGAACAGGACATCATGATCCCTTTCAATTTTCTGCCGAAGAATGAATGGGAATATACGGTAAGCGCCGGCATTGTTGAAGACAGTACGCACAGCCGTTTCAGCCGGGCGGAATTGAACTATGGACTGGGAAGGCGTGTGACCTTTGGCGGAGGAGTTGAATATCTTTCGTCCATTACCAGCGGGCAAACGATGCCTTTTCTCTCTGCTTCGGCAGTATTGGGAAGCAATTTATTTTTCAGCACCGATTACGCACTGGGCGTTCGTTGGAAATCTGTTTTGAATTACCGTACGAAATCCAACGCACAGATCGAACTCAATTACACCAAATACCACGAAGGTCAAACAGCGATAAGATACAGTTATCTCGAAGAAAGAAAGATCGCCGTGTCTCTGCCCGTAACGGGAAAACATTTTTCGGTCTTCTCAAGACTTTCGGCCTATCAGATTGTGTTGCCTTCCACAAAATATACAACTGCGGAATGGACGGTTTCGGGAATTGTGTATGGATTGAACGGCCATATTACAACCTATGGAATTTTCACTGCCCAAAACGATCCCTTTTATTACAGCAACCTCGGATTATCCTTCCGTTTGCCGGGCAAGTTTCTGTTTACGCCGCAGGCTCAATACGAATACAATTCCAAAAAGCTGTTTTCGATGAAGTATGAGGTCGGAAAATATTTTTCCGGGAAAGGGTATTTCAACACCTATTATGAGCGAAATTTCAAAAGTAATTTCAGCAGCTTCGGCCTCAGCCTCCGGTATGATTTTTCATTTGCCCAGGTAGGATTATTTTCCCGCACCAATGGTAAAAAGATCTCTACCATGCAATCGGCCAGCGGCAGCGTGTTGTTTGATAACAAAACAGGATTCCTTGCATTTGAAAATCGCGCCGTGGCGGGACGCGGCGGCATTCTGATTGAGCCGTTTTTAGACATCAACGGCAACGGGAAGAAAGACAAAGGCGAACCGAAAGTAAAAGGCGTTACCGCTAATATCAATGGGGGAATCACGAAGTATACCGATGATACATTGATCGCCATTTCCCAACTGGAAGCCTACAGTTATTATCTGCTCGAAGTGGATGATTCAAGACTCGAAAACATCTCCTGGCGGCTTACAAAAAAGCGTTTTAAAGTAAATATTGATCCTTATAGTTTCAAAACTATCCAGGTGCCGGTAAGCATCATGAACGAACTGAGCGGTGAAGTTGTAATGGACGAAAACGGCACAGAAAAAGGAATGGGAAGAATGATCGTAAATCTGTATAAAAAAGACGGAACTTTCATCGGAAAAACGCTAACTGAATCGGATGGCAGTTTTAACTGGTGGGGATTATTTTCCGGGGAATGTATCATCAAACTCGATCCCGTTCAACTGAATAAATTGAACTTCAAAGACCTGCAGCCTGGTGGAATTTCCCTAACCTTCGATCCTTCTGTCGATGGCGAATACAAAGACGGCATCAAACTAAAAATAGTTGGGCAATAATTCTGTTTTTATCAGATATTTTTGCACGAGATGCAGGAATATATTCATATTGGAAAAATCGTTGCAACCACCGGCCTAACCGGTAAACTGATCGTTAAACATGGATTGGGAAAGCGATCTGATTTAAAGATAAAAGCGATTTTTATAGAGACCGCTCAAAGTGAATTTTTACCCTATTTCATCCAATCCGGGAAATCAAAATCAGCGGATGAAACGCTGATTCAGATTGAAGGAATTGACCGCCCCGAATCAGCCAAACCGTTGATCCAGAAGCCTGTTTGGGTAAGCGAATCCGATTTCCGGTCGCTCGTTTCACGCCATGCACCCCTGGCAATGTTGCACTATCAGTTGTTTGACGGTGAGCTGCCGATCGGAAAAATTGAAGAAGTGATTGAACAGCCGCATCAGATCCTGGTGGTAATAAAAATCAACGGCAAAGATGTTTTAATTCCGCTTCATGATCAGACGCTTCGAAAAATTGATCACGAAAAAGCCGCGGTTTATGCCGAACTTCCCGATGGATTGCTCGATATTTATCAATAAATACCTCAGAAATGGAAGAACCTGTTGAACAAGAATTGAAGCAGGAATTTCAACTGGAAAGAATGATTTTTTTCAGTGATGCCGTCTTCGCCATTGCTATCACCATCCTTGCTTTGGAATTAAAGGTTCCGGCCATTGACAGGCATATTGCAACTGACGCAATGTTGTTGAACAGCCTGGACGAACTCATTCCGAAATTTGTCGGATTTTTTATTTCGTTTTTCATCATCGGACTGTACTGGACCATTCATCACCGGATGTTTGGATATGTGGTGCGGTACAATAAAAGGCTACTCTGGCTGAATCTTATCTTTCTCCTGGCCATTGTCTTAATGCCGTTCAGTACGGCTTTTTACAGTGAATATGTGATCGAATTATTACGCGTTCCGATGATGGTTTATGCCACCAACATTGTGTTTCTCGGCCTTATGAATATCATCTTGTGGCGGTACCTCACCCAGAGTAAAAATGGTTTAACCGAAGGCGTTAGGGCCGATGACAGAAAGTATTACTTATTCAGGGCAATGGTTGTTCCCGTCCTGTTTGTTTCGATAGCCGTCATTTATCTTTTCAATCCAAAGGTTGCGATCTTTCTTCCCATGTTTGTGCCGGTAGTTTTGCGCCTTGCGAAGCGGTTTGTCTTGAAACGGAAATAGGGGATGTGGCTGATTTGCATCGGGCGATTCTACCTTTATTTCATAATTACATTTTCCAGTAGATTTGTTGCAAACCTTTTATGATGCAAAAAATAGCCGTTTTAGGATGTGGAATGGTAGGAAGTACGATAGCAAAAGATCTTTCGAAAAAATTTTCGGTTACCGGATTCGACCAAAATCTGATGCATTTAAATGCTTTGAAAGAATCTAACCCGGAACTTGAAGTGCGTTCCGCAGATCTTAAAAATACCTCCGCTTACAGCGAATGGTTGCAACCTTTCGATCTCGTGGTGATTGCCGTTCCCGGGTTTATGGGATTTGAAACTTTAAAGGCAGTCATCGAAGCGGGAAAGGATGTGGTGGATATTTCATTTTTCCCCGAGGATGCGCTCTTGCTTGACAGCCTCGCAAAGGAGAAAAACGTTACCGCGGTGGTCGATTGTGGCGTGGCGCCGGGCATGAGCAACCTTATTGCCGGATATTATGACGATCAAATGCAAATTAATGAATTCTCCTGCTATGTGGGCGGACTGCCGGTTGAAAGAAAAAAGCCATTCGAATATAAAGCGCCGTTTTCTCCGATCGATGTGATTGAGGAATACATCCGGCCGGCAAGGATCAAAGAAAACGGGCAAATCGTAGTAAAACCCGCGTTGTCTGAGATTGAACTGCTGGATTTTGAGGGAATCGGCACGCTCGAAGCATTTAATACCGACGGTCTGAGAACCCTGTTGTTTACGCTGCCGGGAATCCCCAATCTTAAGGAGAAGACCATCCGGTACCCCGGACACGCAAAATGGATGGAAGGCCTTAAAAGGGCCGGATTTTTCTCAGACCGCCCGGTTATGGTCAATGGAATGAAAATGCGTTGCATTGAGGCCACTTCTGCCATCCTGTTTAAAGAGTGGAAACTCGAACCGGGCATGCAGGAATTTACAATTATGAAAGTGAATATCGAGGGCGAAGGAAAACGGATTGAATATACGTTGTTAGACCGCTTCGATCCTTCTACCCGCACTTCGTCCATGTCGCGGACTACCGGCTATACCTGCGCTGCAGCGGCCAACCTCGTATTGGAAGGAAAGTTTAATGAAAAGGGAATATTTCCACCCGAATTCATTGGAAAACGCAACGGCTGCTTTAACTATATTCTCGATTATCTGAAGGAAAGAAATGTGAACTGGCAGAAGAAAGAGGAACAAAATATTTAGGAGGAATGAAGGATTTTTCCGGGAAAGTTGAATTGGCCGAAAATTGTAGTTAATTTTCGAATGAGGATGGAGGAAAATTCGACTGGGCCGTGTTGGCCGTGAATTTATGCAGACAATTCCGAGGTTGAATGGCTGTTCGTCTGCGTTTTGATCGTGGACGGAGAATAATTATTACAGCTTTTGAATCATCAGAATATAATCAGCAGGCAATATGAAAAAAATAGGATTTTTATCTTTCGGACATTGGGGTGAACACCCATCCTACAAAGTGCGCTCGGCAAGCGACGCGCTTTTACAGTCCATCGATCTCGCTGTAGCTGCCGAAGAAATCGGACTCGATGGTGCGTATTTTCGCGTACACCATTTTGCCCAACAATTGGGATCACCGTTTCCATTGCTCGCTGCCATTGGTGCTAGGACACGTAAAATAGAAATCGGAACCGGAGTTATCGATATGCGATATGAAAATCCATTGTATATGGTGGAAGATGCTGGCGCTGCGGATTTGATTTCGGGCGGCCGTCTCCAATTGGGAATCAGCAGGGGTTCTCCGGAGCAGGTGATTGACGGATGGCGATATTTTGGATACCGGCCGGATGAAGAAGAGGATGATGCAGCGATGGGCCGTCGCAAGGCTTTGGTCTTCCTGGATAAATTGAAGGGAGTAGGATTTGCACAACCGAGTCCGAACCCCATGTTTCCCAATCCGCCGGGTTTATTGCGGTTGGAACCTCATTCTGAGGGATTACGTGACCGCATCTGGTGGGGAGCGGGTTCAAATGCCACTGCTGAATGGGCTGCGGAAAATGGAATGAATCTTCAAAGTTCAACCTTGAAAGAGGATGAAAGCGGTAAGCCTTTTCATGTGCAGCAGGCGGAACAGATCAGGCTGTACAAGGCGGCCTGGAAGAAGGCAGGCCATGCACGCGAACCAAGGGTTTCCGTCAGCCGTTCGGTTTTTGCATTGGTAAATGACATGGACCGGTATTATTTCGGCCATGAGGCGCAACGAAGCGATCAGATCGGTTTCATTGAAAAAAACAAACGAACCATTTTTGGGAGAAGTTACGCTGCAGAGCCAGATCAGCTCATAAAGGAATTATCAAAGGATGAAGCCATTCAGGAGGCAGACACGATTTTTTTAACCGTTCCCAATACACTCGGAGTTGATTATAACGTACACGTATTGTCGTCCATTTTGAAATATGTTGCGCCCGGATTAGGATGGCGCTAGGGTGAAAAGATAAAGCGTATTTTAAAGAATGATGCTCTTTTTATTAGCAATAATTCATCAGCTAAAGTCAAATTAAAAGTCGGGATGACTGGATTCGAACCAGCGACCTCTTCGTCCCGAACGAAGCACGCTACCGGACTGCGCTACATCCCGAATAATTCCTTTTAATCAAGGAGCGGCAAAATTAAGTGATTATGAAATTCATGCAAATCTTTTAGGTGAATTGATGAAAAAATAAAAGTTTTAGAGATTCTGATGGGGAAAAAAGGCCGAAATACTTACATTTAGTTATTAAATTCCTGCTATGCCCACGAGCAGACTAGAAGCTTTCAGCGATGGCGTTCTGGCGATCATCATCACCATCATGGTGTTGAGCCTTGAAATCCCTGATGGCGTTGAATGGTCAAATCTAAAACCACTGGTGCCGACCTTGCTTGCCTACGTTCTCAGTTTCGTGTATGTAGGTATTTATTGGAATAATCACCATCATCTAATGTTTATCACAAAAAAAGTAAACGGCAAAATACTGTGGGCTAATCTCCATCTTTTATTCTGGTTGTCACTGCTGCCTTTTGCAACCGGCTGGGTTGGAGAAAATCCACTGGAATCGAAGCCGGTGGCCTTATATGGCATTATTTTCCTGATGAGTGGAATCGCCTGGGAGATTCTCATAAAGATGATCGTTCAATCTGAAGGGGAGGATTCGGTAATCGGTGGAATCTATACCCGCGATAGAAAGGTTTCTCTTTCAATTTACCTGTATGCCGCGGGAGTGGCCTGCGCATTTTTTTTCCCTCCGCTCAGTCTCACTCTTTACGTTGTAGTAGCGGTATTGTGGTTTTTCCCGGATAAAAGGATCGAGCGTTTAATGGAATGAAGCAGTTTGAAGGAGGAACGCTTCCGATAAATCTGTACTTTTAGTTTTTCTTTTCCAATCTCTGTCGAATGAAGATATTTTTATCCATCGTAGTATTTTTTTTATTCATCCATTGTACCAGAAGTTTCGGACAGCAACCAACCTCCCCACAGGCATTTTTAGGATATTCTTTGGGAGAAAAATTTACGCCGGTCAATTCCATCTACAGTTATTTTGAGGCGGTTGCCACAGCCAATCCCTCCACCGTGAAGATTGAGAATTATGGCACCACTTATGAAGGCCGAAAGCTGCTGCTCGCATTTATTTCCTCGAAAGAAAATATGGATAAGCTGGAATCCATCCGCCAAAATAATCTTCGGCTCGCCGGATTGCTGAATGACCAATCTGCAGCGATCTCAGCCAACACTCCCGCCATTCTCTGGCTTAGTTTCAATGTGCATGGCAATGAACCTTCTTCCTCGGAAGCGGCGATGAAACTGCTGTATGCATTGGCCGATCCCAATAATACGGAAACAAAGGAATGGCTTAAAAATGTGGTGGTGATTATTGATCCCTGTTTAAATCCGGATGGGAGAGAGCGCTATACGAACTGGTACCGGTCGGTTTCCGGACCAACTCCTGATGCTAATCCTGTGGCAATGG
>JAFAEW010000101.1 GCA_023423835.1 Bacteroidota bacterium
GGTTGAGCGATTCGCCGTTTTTCAGCCTTGATTTAACTTCATCAACAGTGATTGATTTCATTGGATGTTTTTTTATGGTTGTAAATTTAATGAATCCTGCGCATCCGTTCCTGAAGGCGGAGGAGGAGTGAGGCTGATCCAGACATCCATAATTTGTCCGGGCCTGATCTTATTGGGCGTAGATACTCCTTCTGCAATTTCAGAATAAGGCTGTGGTTTTTGCCGCGTGATGTAGGCATTTTCGGTATCGCTGATCGATTCGAGGGGAACGATGGCGCCGAGTTCAATATGCTGGCTGTTTAAATAATCTCTCGCTTCGCTGATGGTCATGCCGATAAGGTCGGGAACATTCATGGATTGATTTCCGAGTCCGTTTCCTATAACCAGGTCAATTTTTGATCCCATTCCTATTTTGGTGCCGGGAGCGATAAATTTTCCGTCATATTGCTGATCTTTCACTGCATTTCTTGCGATGTCAAAAACGTAGGTTGTATCGCCGATTTTTAGTCCGAGCGTTTGAAGAAATAATAAAGCACTCTTTAGTGAAAATCCCCTTACATCTGGCATTTCTACGAGCGGAGGCAAGGCGCGGTTGATCGTCAGATAAATTTTTCTGTGTGGTTTTACGACAGCTTCCGACTCCGGCGACTGTCGCATCACCTGCAATGGCCGGGCGGAATCAACATAAATCGAATCCTGAATTTCAGTAGGAAATCCGGCTTTTTCCAATGCCGCCACTGCCTGATCGTAAGACATCCCCAAAACCGAAGGCACCTTTTCGGTCTCCCCATGCTTGGTGATGGCTCCCAATAAACTGAAAAATCCGAATAATAAAACCATTACCAGTAAAACGACCACCAGCAGGTTTACGATGAATGATTTAGTTGTGATGAATTTAAACAAGATAAAAATTTATAGTGATGATTTCCGTTGCAATTATACAAATGCTTCCTCAATTAGTATTGAATAAAATTCTTTCAGATCCATTCCCATTGCTTTCACCTGCTGCGGAATAAGGCTGGCCGCACTTTGTCCCGGAACGGTGTTAATCTCCAACATAAACGGTTGTTTTTGCTTTTCATTGTAGATAAAATCAATCCGTATTACTCCCCGGCAGTTGAAAAGGTTGTAGATCTTTTTGGCCGTACCTCTGATTTTTTCTGCAACTTCCCCATCAACTGCGGCCGGGGTAATCTCGTCACTCTTGCCGTGGTATTTTGCTTCATAATCGAAGAAGTAATTTTTAGAAATGATTTCGGTCATTGGCAGGCAGATCACTTCATTGTTTTTGCGAAAAACACCAATCGTTAATTCTCTTCCTTCGATAAATTCTTCCACCAGCACCTGGCTGTCTTCCTTAAACGCCTTTTCTATTGCTGTTTCCACTTCCGCGGCCGAAGCCACTTTCGACATTCCAATGCTGGATCCGCCGTTGTTCGGCTTTACAAAAACAGGATAATTTAACTGTTTCACACTGTCCCGGTTCTCGACCCTGTTCTTTATCAGCAATACAGAACGGGCAACATTAATGCCGCTGAAGGATGCCACCGAAACCGTATACCGCTTGTTGAAGGTGATGGCAGAAACCGTTGCATCGCAACTGGTGTAAGGGATGCCCAGAATGTCGAAATATCCCTGCAATTTGCCGTCTTCCCCCGGGCTTCCATGAATACACATTAAAACTGCATCGAAGAGAACTTTCCGGTCGCCGAGGTTGATCGAAAAATCATTTCTGTCAACCACCGTCTTTACTTCTCCATTTAAATAATGCCAACCTTCAGGCGAAATATCGATGGTATAGACTTCATATTTTTCGCGGTCGATATTTTCAGAAACCGTTTTGGCACTTTGATAACTCACAACGGCTTCCCCACTGAAACCGCCTGTAACCAATGCAATTCGTTTTTTCATCTTTAATTACTTGTCTGCAAAGGAAAATAATTTTCCTGTTGCGAAAATTATTTTACAGAAAACAAAAGTTCAATTTTCATTTAAATATAAAAAAGGTGAAGAAATTACTTGCTTCACCTTTTGACGCGGAACATATCACCCGCCAATTTATTGCCATTTCAGTGGCAAATCTTATGAAGTCTAAGGTAGTCTGAAACCCTGAATAAAGCAATTAAAATTTTAAAAAAATTGGGTTTTAGATGTGCAATTTGCCTTTTTTCTGAAGCAGCTCATCAACGGTTTCAACATACATCTCATCGGGAATACAACAATCAACCGGGCATACGGCTGCGCATTGCGGCTCTTCGTGAAATCCCTGGCATTCTGTACATTTATCCGGTGTAATATAATAGGTATCAACGCTTATGGGTGTCATCCTTTGATCGGCATCCACCACCGTTCCGTCCATTAGCACATACTGACCTTTTACCGTGGTGCCATCAGCAATTGCCCATTCCACTCCGCCTTCATAGATTGCGTTATTCGGACATTCAGGTTCACAGGCTCCGCAGTTAATACATTCTTCGGTTATTTTAATAGCCATAGTATAAGTAATTTTGATTTTTTTTGAAAGAACAATTTTGTTCAAAGATAGTTGTAAATTTTTTTTCATGGATATACAGCACCGCATTGACTTACTTACCATGCTTGGAAAATACATGGTTTCAGACGACAAGAATTTTGAGGCTATAAAAAGACAGGCGGAAATTGAAAATCCTTGGTTTATCCGGTCATTTATTGATCTTGCAGTTGAAAATATTGCCAACAATTTTCTGAATCGGGAAAAACTGGAAAACTGGATCCAGGATTATCCGGTTTTTGGGGAAAAGCGATATCCGAAAAAAGTTGGAATCGTAATGGCAGGAAACATTCCATTGGTGGGGTTTCACGATTTTTTATCGGTCTTCATCAGTGGCAATGCCGCCATGATAAAGCCATCGGGAAAAGATCAGGTTTTAATAAAACACCTTACACAAAAGCTATGCGAATGGGACGATGAAGCTGCCGCAATGATTGAATATCCGGAAACGCTGAAAAACTGCAATGCTTATATCTGCACCGGCGGGAGTAATGCGGGCAGGTATTTTGAATACTATTTTGGAAACTATCAATCCATCATCCGCAAAAACAAAACATCAACCGCCATACTAACGGGAAGCGAAACGACGGCGGATCTTGACAAATTGTCTGATGATATTCAGTTGTATTTTGGCTTGGGCTGTAGAAATGTTACCCAACTGTTCGTTCCGGAAAACTACGATTTTATTCCGCTGCTGAGTGCGCTGGAGAAATATAATTTTCTGATGGATCACAATAAATACAAGAATAATTTTGATTACCAGCTGGCACTGATGATCATGAACAGCAAGCCGTATATGACCAACAACAATATTTTATTATTGCAATCCGATGCATTATTTGCGCCCGTAAGTGTGCTGAATTATTCCTTCTATGACAATAAATTGCTGACAGATGCAAACCTTATTGCAAATGACAAAGTACAATGTATTGTAGGAGAGGGCGAGAGCTTTGTTCCCTTTGGACAATCGCAAATCCCGCAATTGAATGATTTTGCAGACGGTGTAAATACGCTTGCATTTTTGGCAGATTTATCCTAAAGAAATGTCAACTACGAGGTCTTTCGTCAATTTTGTGTTAAAAGGAATGAGCCATTGCATGACGATTAAACAGCTTTCCTAAATTGCTGTCTGAAAAGGAATGAAATTTGAACGTACAATTAAAACAAAAAAACAAACGATGAAACTTAGAAACATTTTACTGGTAGTGCTGATCAGTGCAGCAACTGCACTCCTGAGTGTTTGGGGTTATAGCAAATATATGGCTTCAAATAGTTACTCCACTGCTCAGGATACAGGGAAGCTACCAGTTAATTATGCCGGATTTTTTGATAAGAATAATAATGATGGAGGCGGCGGACCGGTTGATTTTACACAGGCAGCGAATGCGGCCACTCCGGCCGTGGTGCATATTAAAACCGTAAGAAAAGAAAGAAAATTGGCGTCCAATCAACGCAGAAGCCCGTTTTCTGATCTTTTTGGCGATAATGATCCTTTCTCTGATTTCTTTGGCGGACCCAATGTAATTCCCGAACAAAGAGCGAGTGGTAGTGGTGTCCTGATCTCAAACGATGGTTATATCGTTACCAACAACCACGTGGTGGAAGATGCAGATATTGTGAATGTAACGACTGCGGACAAAAGGAGTTTTAAAGCGTCGGTAGTAGCAACAGATCCAAACAGTGATCTTGCGGTAATAAAAATTGAAGGAAAGAATTTTCCCTATCTCGTTTATGGAAACAGCGATGCCGTAAAACTCGGACAATGGGTGCTGGCAATCGGTTATCCACTCACACTCGATGTTACCGTTACAGCGGGCATCATCAGTGCGAAAGCCCGTTCCATCGGAATCAATAAGGGTGATAATCCGATCGAGTCTTTCCTGCAAACGGATGCAGCGGTGAATCCGGGGAACAGCGGTGGCGCCCTTGTGAATACGGATGGAGAGCTCATTGGAATTAATTCCGCCATTGCATCCCCCACAGGTTCTTATGCCGGTTATTCCTATGCGATTCCCGTTAATATAGTGAAGAAGATTGTAGGTGATCTGGTAAAATACGGAACGGTTCAACGAGCATATGTAGGAATTTCCTACCCGAACGAAAATCTTACTGATGATCAGAAGAAACAATTCGGAATTGAAGCAGGCGCAGGCGTATTCGTATTGGATGTTGCTTCTGACGGTGCAGCAGCACAGGCCGGAATCAGGAAAGGTGATTTCATTACAAAAATTAATGGAGTATCCATCAGCACCGGTCCCGAACTCCAGGATCAGATTGCAAGGTATAAACCCGGCGATAAAATTACGATCACCTTTACCCGAAACGGTAAGGAAAATACGGCAAATCTTACTCTAAAAAATAAATCCGGTACTTATGCTGAAGTGGTAAAGACAAACGTTTTGGATCAGCTGGGCGGTCAACTGGCAAATATCGATAAATCGACTGCTCAGAAGAATGACATATCCGGTGGCGTGGTGGTGAAAAGTTTAGGCAGCGGCCCGCTGAAAAATTCAAGGATGCAGGAAGGATTTGTTATTACCAGCGTAAATGGCAGAAACGTTGATAATCTCGATGATCTGAAAGACATTCTTCAGAATTCTCAGGGAACTGTGAGACTTGAAGGAATATATCCCGGGTACGAAGGAACCTATGGTTATCCCGTAAATATCAATGGCGGACGATAAGTTTAAATGCAACTCGCTAAAAACGGCTATCCCAAATCGGATAGCTGTTTTTTTGTAGCCACATCCCAAACGGTTTGAATAGAATCTTACGCTTGAAGTAAATGATTCCTTCAGTGACAAACGAAAACTAATCAAGAAAAATTTATTCAAATAAAATCAGAGGCAGGATCGGTCGCATCCAAAAGTTCTCCCAAAACCAAAGCATTCGCTTACGCTTTCATTTCAGTATAATAGACTGCGTATTCTCCCGCCTGTAATTCGAAATTTTCCTGATCGGTAAAATCAAATTCAAGCCCCGAAAAAAGGTTGCGGTACTTTGATTTTAGAATGGGATTATTGATCGAAAATCGCACTTTGTTGTCCATTGAAAGGTTTAGAAGAACAAGAACTTTTTGGTCGTTCAAACTTCTGATGAAGGCAAAAATCTGTTCATCTTTTCCGGATGAGAGGTTGGTCAATATTGCCTTCCATCCCAATGCAGGATGTATTTGTCGCAGTTTCAGCAGTGCATGATAGAATCCTTCAACGGCTTTAATGGGTTTCCAGTCAATCGTATCTTTTTCAAAAAAACGGAGCCGTTTCAGATTGGGCAATTCCTGTCCGCTATAAATCAGCGGCAATCCGGGATAAGTAATCGTGAAAACAGCCAGTGCTTTTGCCAGGCCATCGTACTTCTCGTATTCGGTTCCATTCCAACTGTTTTCGTCGTGATTGCTCGTGAAAAATAATTTGTTGTGTCCAAAGCCATAGTTTTGATATTCGTCCAGTATTTCTCTGAAATTGTCAAGCCCGTTTTTTTGTTTCACCAGATCTTCGGTTATGTGCATCCATTTCCAGCAATAGCTGTAATCAAAGGCTTTGTGATAGGCTTTTTCATCACATTCAGCCAACCAGAATAACGGTTTGATGGCATCGCACTCTTTTCTTGCATCGATCCAGAAATCGAGTGGAACCAAATGCGCCATATCGCATCTGAAGCCATCGATCGCACATTCATTGATCCAGAATTGCATGGCATCGATCATAGCTTGTCGTAACGCATCCGACTTATAATTCAGATCAATTACGTCCTTCCAACCATGCTTTTCCACAAAGTTTCCGATTTCATCTTTCTCATACCAGTCAGGATGTTCTTTCGTCCATTCATGATCGTATCCGGTATGATTTGCAACCCAGTCGATGATTACCTTAAACCCGAGTTTGTGTGCATGATTTACCAGTGCTTTGAAATCCCTCAGTGTTCCAAATTCCGGATTAATCTTCACGTAGCTGCTACATGCATAATAACTTCCCAGAACCCCCTGACGTTTTTCATGGCTGATGGGCGTAACCGGCATAAACCACAAGATGTCAATTCCCATTGAACGTAGCCTTTCCAGATGAGTGGCGAAGGCGCCAAAAGTGCCCTGCGGTGTGTATTGCCTTACATTGACTTCATAGATATTTGCGTGTTCAGCCCAGGAAATAACGGGAAAAGCCATTCGGATATGTTTGAATAATAATTGAAAATATTGATTTTTTATTTAATTCAATAATTGCAGTTCTCTTGCCCTGGCTAATCGCTAAATTCGTCTGAATAAAAAAGCCCTGCAACTGCAAGGCGGATAGAGTCAATCGGATGGAATTTTTTTATACAAGAAGATATAAAAGACAGGCTGAAAGTAGGAGTTCCAGCGTCCATATAATTCCTCTTTTCTTTCCGGCAAACCAATTCCAGATGGCAAAATCAAAAAAAATCATGTTCAGGATGGTGATTGGAAAAAGCACAATCAGCATCCACCGGCTTTGAATATTTCCCTCACCGGTAAACAGCATATATGGAAATAGAAACACCAGAAAAGGAACCATGATCAAAAACGGTGAGATCCTTTTAAAAAAGTTGAATTTACTCCTGAGCCGGTTTCGCTTTACATGAAGATGACCTGAAAAGACCGGAAAGCTGTCATAAATGCCGATGATGGGAATGCGGGGGTGTTTTACTGCTGGCATTGCAAAATTTTTTAAAACGCTATGCATGCAATGTACACCTGCTATTGATAATATTATTTTAAGGGAATGATAATGATAACTTAAATCGCTAAAACTGCCTGAAACCATTGCTATCAAAGCCTTTGAGGGAAAGTTTGAAGTCTTTTTCCGGGCGGACCCGACACAGTTTTTTACCGTTCGATTACGTGAAACAGCTATTAACCTTATCTTTATTACAAGCTTTAATTTTTCTTATGAGAATAATTGCCTGTATCATTTCTGCTGTTGTAACCATATTGTTGATTATCGTCTTGAACGTGAGATGGAAAACAGGCGGAAACGAAACGCCCCGGCTGGGATATTTTCTTTCGCCTCAGAAAGGATTCTGGCAGAATGCGGAGAATGACAAAAATTTTAACCTCGATCTCGCATTGAAGGAATTGCAGGATAACGCCACCGTTTATTTTGATGAACGTTTGGTTCCCCACATCTATGCCGAAAACGATCATGACGCCATTTTCCTGCAGGGCTATTTGCAGGCAAAATTCAGATTATGGCAAATGGAATTTCAAACACTTGCCGCCGGAGGAAGGCTGAGTGAAATCATGGGCGACTCTGCTAATGGCGTTAATTTTCTCAGAGTAGATCAGAATTTCAGAAGAATGGGAATGGTTTATGGCGCAGAAAATAATCTGAAACAGATGAGTGCTGACCCTGCCACCAAAAATGCGCTCGATGCTTTTACCGAAGGTGTTAATTGTTATATTTTAAATCTCGAAGAAAAGGATCTGCCATTAGAATACAAATTGCTTGATTACAAACCCGAATTGTGGTCGAATCTGAAATCGTCCCTGCTTCAAATGTACATGTCTTACAATCTCGCAGGTTATGAGCAGGATTTTGAACAATCCAACGCCCGGTCGATCTTCACCAGGCAGCAATACGAAGCCTTATATCCGTATGGTCATGACTCGTCGAAGTCGATTGTTCCCGGTGCGAAATTTCTTACAAATCATATTAGCCCGCCGGCTTCTCCCGTTGATCTTGATTCACTGTATTTGAACTATAAACAGGCTGTTCAACCGCTGGTTCCGCAGCAGCGGCCTGATAGGTCACATGGGAGCAACAACTGGGCGATTGATTCAACAAAAACGAAAAGCGGATATCCTATTCTTTGCAATGATCCGCATCTTGGATTAAATCTTCCGGCCATCTGGTATGAAATGCAGATCAGTTCCCCTAATTTTAATGCTTATGGTGTGAGTCTTGTTGGCGCGCCCTATATCATTATCGGATTTAATGAAAGTTGTGCATGGGGTGTAACAAATGCGGGAAGAGATGTGAAGGATTATTACGAGATCAGATTTCGGGATGATTCTAAACAGCAATATCTGTATAACGGAAAATGGTTGAACACAAGTTTTCGCACCGAAGTGATAAAAATAAAAGGTAAAGCAAGCGATACACAAAGAATTGCCATGACGGTCTGGGGGCCGGTGATTTATGAAGAATCATTTCCCGATAAATTAAATTCCGGAAAAGCTTACGCCCTGCGTTGGTCGGCTCTCGATGGAAGCAACGGCATTAAAGCTTTCTATGAATTGAATCGGGCAAAAAATTATGATGATTATGTAAGGGCAACCACAACCTATGCATGCCCGGGACAAAACTTCGTTTTCGCTTCCATAAAAGGAGATATTGCTATCAGACAGCAAGGCGATTTCCCCGCCAAATGGCGACGTCAGGGTGATTTTATAATGCCAGGAACCGACAGCAGTTTCAGGTGGAGCGGAACAATTGCGGATAGTTTAAACATCATTCTCCACAATCCTCCACGCGGATTTGTAAGCAGCGCCAATCAAATGGTCTACGACACTTCTTATCCGTTTTATTTGGGAACCGGTTATCCGGTTTACCGTGGCTATATCATCAACCGGAAACTGCATCAACTGCAAAACGCTACGGTTGAAGACATGGAGAAAATGCAGACCGATAATTACAATGTGTTTGCAGAAATGGCACGACCGGTTTTAATCAGTCTCCTTGACAGCAATCAGAATGGAACCGCCAGAGAATATCTTGATGTTTTGAAAAACTGGAATCTGTATAACAATGCGGAAGAAGAAGGTGCAACCGTATTTAAACTGTTTTGGGATAGTTTGATGACCGAAGTGTATCAGGACGAATTTTCACAAACTACACTTCCGCTTGCCTGGCCCGACGACGCATCATTATTTGATAATATCCTGAAAGATTCCGTAAAACTGTTCGCAGACGATATCAACACGACAACCGTAGAAACGATTTCAGACGACGTACGAATGGCTTTCGAAAAGGCAGTGGCAACTTGTGCAAATCTGAAGAAAGAAAATAAGTTGAAATGGGGAATTTATAAAGGAAGCGGCGTAAGACATTTACTTCGGATTCCGGCGTTTAGCAGGTTGAATTTATTTGCCGGAGGCGGAAAAGGTATTATCAACGCCTATCGCGATTTTCACGGTCCAAGCTGGCGAATGATTGTAGAATTAGGACCTGAAATTTCTGCCCGTGGGATTTATCCGGGCGGACAGAGCGGAAATCCGGGAAGCAGATTCTATGACAATTTTATCGGAGATTGGGTGGAAGGAAAATATTACACCCTGCATTTTTATACCCGGGATCAATGGGAAGAAAAAGGAACCTTTATCGGCAGGATGAGTTTTAAAAAAATAGTTACTCAATGAAATTTGTAACCGCTTTAGTACTAACGGCTTTGCTGAGTTTTGCAGTCGTACTTTTTTTCGGATGGTGGACGTTTGCAATCACTTCCTTTGTCGTTGCCGTGGTGATTCCGCAATCATACGGCAGGGCATTTTTGGCCGGTTTTCTGGGAATATTTTTATTGTGGCTGATCCATGCCATTCTTCTTGATTCGGCCAATGGTCATTTGCTTTCGACGAAAGTTGCCGACCTGTTTTCCCTCAACGGCTCATATGGGATCCTGCTTTTTATAACTGCTTTATCAGGCGGATTGATATCAGGATTTGCAGCTATGACGGGCAGCCTGCTGTTACCATTAAAAACGCCGTCACATAAGATCTGAGCAGGCAATTTTTTTTCCAAATCGACTACTTTCGATAGCTAGTTCAATAATTCTGATTGTATTGTAAGCCTGCTTCGGTAACACGCTGAGCGGCGCGTTTTCACGAATGGATTTGTAAAGATTCAGATAAAAAGACCCATAGTTTCCCCTGAATTCACCGATAGTTCGCTTTTCAATTTTTTCATCGATTTCCGTATGAATAACTGCATAACTTTCTTCTACTTCAATTCCCCATTGCAAATCATTTTCACCCATCGGGGTTTCTCCACGTTTGAGCGCCGCTTCCTGCGCATCCTCCCCGTATTTTATTAAAGAACCTTTGGTGCCATGGATCAAAAATCTCGGACCGGGCTCTCTTACCAACATTCCCGCTTTTAAGATTGCCTTTGTGTTTCCAAAATCTAGATGAAGTTCAAACCAATCTACCGCTTTCGCATGCGGACGTTGCAGTTTGGTTTCTGCATAAACCGTACCCGGCTTTCCAAACAACAACATTGCCTGATCAATCAGAAGCGATCCGAGATCATACAATATGCCCGATCCTTCGGAAGGCTTTTCGCGCCATGCATCCGGTTTTGCTTCTGCCCGGTAGCGATGGTAATGCGTTTCATAGGTGTGAATTTCTCCCAAAATATTGCTGTCCAACATTTCTTTCACAAATACAAAATCACTGCTAAACCGGCGATTCTGATAAACGGTAATAATCTTATTCTTTTTGCCCGCAAGATCAATCAGTTCTTTCGCTTCCGATGAATGAATCGTAAAAGGTTTGTCTACCACCACGTTTTTTCCTGCTTCCAGTGCCGCCTTCGCATAAGTGAAATGCGAATCGTTAGGAGTGGTGATAATGACTAGTTCTATTTGATCCATTGCCAGTAATTCGTCCACCGTACGCACGATTTTTGCATCCGGAAACATTTCTGTTGAATCCGATCTATGCCGTTCCAAGACCGCTTCGATTGAATAATATTTTGATAGAGCCAATAGGAAAGGAGCATGCATAATCTTGGCTGCATTGCCAAATCCAATGATCGCAGTTTGCACCGGAAGAATATTTTTATTTTGATCCATTGGCTGAATTTTTTGCCGCATTACATTTATTAACAAGATTTATATTAGACAGAAACAATAAAAATAGCATCTTTGGAGACAATAGATTGAAAAAATTCCGATGAAAAAATTATTAGCGCGTCAATACCTACTTATCGCAATCGCAGTTGCAGGTTGTGCAATTTTGCTGTCTTTTACAATGCAGAGTTCGGGACCAACAGCTAAAAAAGAAGATGTTGGAATTCAATTTATTCATCAGAATTGGGATAAGGCGCTGCAGCAGGCGAAAGAACAGAATAAGCTTATCTTTATCGACATTTATGCCACCTGGTGCGGACCCTGCAAGTTATTGCAGAAGAAGACGTTTACCGATCAGAAGGTGGCCGATTTTTTCAACGAAAATTTTATCAATTTGTCCATCGATGCAGAAAAAACGATTGGACCCGAACTTGCGCAAAAATTTGCCATCCAGGGTTATCCAACCTTGATCGTGGCCGATGCAACGGGAAAAGCAGTGCTTTTTACAATGGGATTTGTGGAGCCTGACAACCTGCTTTACTTCGCCAGGGAAGCATTGAAAAGGAAATAACCGAGTTGGTTACAGCCTTCCTTCGCTCAATAATAATTTTACTTTCAAAATTGCGGTAACGCTTAATCCATCGGTAATACGGCCGTCTGAAACCATCTGGTAAACTTCTTCGAACGGCAGTTTCTTTATCGTGATCTGTTCGGTGTCTTCCGGAAGCGGCTTATGCTGGCTTAATGTTCTGGCCACATAGATCTCAGCTCTTTCATCTGTAACGGAGTTTGATAAACTCAGTTCCTGAATTTTTCTCCAGCTTTGAGCCTGTAAGCCTGTTTCTTCCAACAGTTCTCTTTTGGCAGCTTCCAATGGTGATTCATGGAAAGGCGCGCCGCCCTCCGGAATTTCCCAGCTGTACTCATTTAGTACAAACCGGTATTGTCCTACCAGCCAGGTATTCATCTCTTCATCGAGCGGCACGATGCCAATGGCGATATTTTTCATGTGCACCTTGCCATAAATACCTTTCTTTCCTGATGGGTTTATTACGTTGAAATGATGAATACTGATCCAGTTGTTGTCGTAAACTTTTTGTTCGTCAATTATCTTCCAGGGATTTTCCATCAGCCAATTTTAAATTCGTTTGTGTGCAATTGGGATGCCGTTTAAATCCGGCTATTTTTTTATAAGCCGCTTCAAAACTTTGGGATTACCATCGATTGAAACGCTATCGGTTTTCAGATCGAGCAAGGCTGCAACAAAGGGATAAATGTGAATATTTTCGAAGGTTTTGATCTTTCTGTGCCTTTTAATCTGCGGACCCCAGGCATAAAATATCGCGTGCATATCCTTTATCCCGGGATCAAATCCATGTTCGCCCGGCAATAAATATTTCCTGTTATAAATATTGAAAACGCGGGGATAATGGGGAATGAGAATGATATCGCCAATACGGTTGAAACGATCGTCGGCAATCTTATAATGCCAGCGTTCCGGCGTTTCATCGGGCAGATAAACGTCATAATCTTTGGCCGAAGATTTCAGAGCGGCATAGGTAGGAGCGATATCATTTGAATCTTTTGCATATAGTAAAATGATGGAACTTCCATTGGCTATTAAAAACTTTGACGTATCGAGTGCCGCAGGCATGGGGATGCCGGCTACGGTGGTATCAATTGCACCCATTCCATGGTCTGAAACCATCACATAGTTTATGTCGAGATCAATTTTACTGGTCATTTCCACCATCTTCTGAATGGTTGAATCGATGAACTTCACTGCGGCCTCTGTTTGCGGTGCATCCGGTCCGAATGAATGTCCGGCATGATCCACTTCAGGAAAATAAAACGTGATCAGGTGCGGCCGTTTTTCTTCCGGCAGTTCAAGCCACTTTTTAAGTTCATTGATTCGCTGATCCACGGGAATCAACTCATTGTATTTGTAATAATAGGTAGGCCTCGTATTTTCAATCGCTGCTTCAGATCCCACCCAGTAGAAGCTGGCAGATAACATGTTTTGTTTTTCCGCCAACACCCAAAGCGGTATGCCGCCATAAAAAGAACTGTCTGCGGCGGTCTTTTTCATACTGTAAAAACGGTAGGTGGCTCTGTCGTAAAAAGCGTTGTCAACAAGTCCATGATGAGCGGGATAAAGTCCGGTTACAATCGTATAGTGGTTGGGAAAAGTAAGGCTCGGAAATGAGGGCTGAAGAGAAGAGGCTGAAACGCCTTTCTTAGCCAGATTTAAGATGTTCTTCGCGCCATAATTATTGGCATAATCCCATCTAAAACCGTCAACTGAAATCAGGATCACATAAGGTTTCGACTGCTGCAATGCACTGTTTACACGGCCGGGAACAATTTGTTGAGTTGTATCCTGCGCATGAACGGAAATTGAAAATATTATTGCTGATACAATAAATAAAAAGAACTTTTTCATTTTGCAAAGATAAAATGCTGTTTTCCGATTCAGTTATTTTTTTGGATCTTTTACTTTTTTTAAGTGTGACCGATGGTCTCTCAGCATCCTGATGCCTTCCTTAAAACTCAGGAAGGGAATTGATTTAATACGATGGTTGCGCATGCTGATCCTTTGTAGAATAATCCAGTGCCGGATGATCTCTTTCCAGGCAAAGAAAATTGAATGGTTAGAATCATAAATATGCGTCGGTTCACTTCCCGATCCGTTTAACTCTATGATTGCAAAGTTCTTCCCTTCCTTCAGCTCTTCCCACGAGCTAAACCGTATGTCGAGCCTGCCATAATGAAAGGAGGACACCTTTCCGCACACCTGATTGAAAACAGCAGTCAGCTTTTCGTCGATCAGGTTTGACACATCAATAAATTTTGATCCTCTGATATGGTTACCATAAGATACGAGCACTTTCCTTTTCCCCGCTGGTAATACTACCTGTAACTCATTCTTATATTCTTGTTTAAGAAATTTCCACTGCAGAATTGCGCGTTTTTTTGCGACAATTAATTGTTCGATTGTTGAGGTTCCATCGCCTGTCACCGTTAACGGCAGTTTTTCCACGATTCCCGAAATATGCCCTTTTTCTTCTCCCGGAAACCGGTAATAAAACAATCCTATTTCACGTTCCCATTCAATCCATTGCTGCACGATAAACGGTTCATCAATTTGACCGAGATAATTTTTCAAATCGGTTTCGTCATAAAGGGTTTTTACCATGCGCCCGTTTTGGCCAACGTTGGGCTTTGCTACCAATGGAAATCGTAATCCTTTTTTTTGAATGCCGCAATTTACTTCTCTAAGTCCCGCTCCCGCTTCGAAAAAAACGGTGGGAGGATAATATTGATTTGGGATAAGGTTGTAGATTTCTTCTTTCGAATCCATCAGAAATCCGCCATTTGTAATTCCCGGATTGGCCGCATTGAAGAAAAAAAACGATCGCGACTTCAAAGCAAGCCAAAGCCAGTAGGGATAAATCGGGCCATACACCACATTGAACGGCCAGTATTCCCAGTTAAATAATTTGATGATGTTCGGATGGTGGGATAACGATTTAATCTTCAATAGAGAATTTTTGTGTGGTAAAAATAATGGTTCTTTTACAATTGCTAAAAGGCTCGTCCATGGGTTTGTCGGATCAGATAATTTGAAAGAGAGGGCACTGCCTGCATCAGCTTTAAAAACTGAGAAGTCGTATAATTGTTGCCAAATAGTTTTTGAATATTTCTTCCGACAAACATCCTTCTTCCGAACGTTTTTTGCCATTGACGCGCATAGTTTTCTTCCATCGTTTGTCTGCTGATTTGTCCATTCAGAAACATTCTGATATTTTGAAACGCAATTTTCCCAGACTGCATTGCCATACTCATGCCATTTCCACAAAGCGGACTGATTAATCCTGCAGCATCGCCAATCATCAACACGTGCTGTTCTACCTGCGATCTTTTTTCAAAACTTATTTGCGAAATGGCAACCGGTTCGTTAAACAAAAATTCAGCCCGGGAGAAGATGCTTCGTAATCGAGGATTTTCGAACAAAACATTTTCCTCCATCTCTTTGATTGAATTGTTATTGTTTGAAAGATTTTCAGCCGTTGTAAGGTAGCAGAGGCAACACTTGTTGTCTTCGATCTTTGAGATGCCGCAATAGCCGTTTGAAAAATTATGAAGTTCGATTCGTTCCGGGCGCAGATCGTAATGTAAATGGTACTTAATGCCAAGGTAGTTTCGATCTTTCGGCAGCTTCTGCATTGCAAATTTTCGTTTCATCTTCAGGTCTATATTGCTTCGCTTTCCGGAGGCCGCTACCGCTGTTTTTGAATAATAAACGGCATCGTTGGCAGAAATTGAAAAGGTATCGTTTTCAAAAGAAATACCGTTGACCTTTCTTCCGGAAAATACTTCCACCCCGGATTTTTTCGCCGCCTCAAACAATGCATTGTCGATACGGTAACGGCTGATTCCAAATCCTCCGGTATCCAGAGGAAAGTCAAAGCATTGCCCGTGGATATCGGAAATTGTAAGCAGCCGGATCTTCGGGAGAGCGGGATCGTCAACAGCAATGCCGCAATCCAGTAAATATCCTCTGCTCTCATTGCTGATGTATTCGCCGCAAACTTTGTGAAAAGGATATTTTTCTTTCTCAAAGACCGCCGTCTTAAATCCGGCAAGTGCAGATTGAATTGAAAGGCTTAATCCTCCAATACCACCTCCGATGATGATAACATCAAACTGGTTTTCTCCGCTCATGCACAAAAGTTATTAAAAATCTGAAGGCCCATTGCCATCGGATCTGGTAATCCCGGATTCCGGCTTTCTTAAAAATATCTTTCCATTCGTTCTTTGTTAAAGCTCTCGCCACGCTCAGCGGCGCATCGTTTTTTACAAGATAAGAGTTCGAAAATAAAGTGGCAAGCAGCCATATACTCTGATAAGCGATTGCATTTCGTTCAAGGTCATTGATAAAAAATCCAACCGTGGTATTTTCTTTCATCCACAGGATTTGTTCAACCAGTTCATCACTTGAAAAATGATGGCAAAACAAACTGGAGAATATGATGTCCGGCTTTTTTGAAAACCGGTGACTTTTGTAATCGGATTGAATAAAAACGGTGTCTTTCAGAGCAGGATTTTTCCTTGCGATAGTAATACATTCTTCTTTCAAATCGATGGCCAGTGTGTGTAGACGGCGGTTTGACCTTTTGTTTTTTTCAAGGAGAAATGCAAGATTATCGCCTCCTCCACAACCTATTTCACATACAGTGATTTCGCTCTTATCTCCCATCACTTTTTGCAATCCTTTCAGGCTAATCGCATGTCCGCCGAGCCATTTATTTATGAATTGCAGTTCTGCCAGATTTTTCTGTAATTCAATTGCGGAAATGTTTTCGGCATCGAGCAACTCGCGTTTGTCTGAACGGAATCTGAGTCTCATTGCTGTTTAAATAAAGCGGTTTCCATTGTTAAACCCGGTCCGAATCCTACGCAGAAAACGTTATCGCCTTTTCGCAGATGCTGCACCATTTCCTTCAGGATAAATAAAACCGTAGGAGAGGACATATTGCCATAATTAAGCAGCACTTCTTTCGAAAAGCAAAGATCTTCTTCCGTCAGTTGCAGCTTCTGTTTGATGACCTGCAGAATGCGTTTTCCTCCCGGGTGAATACACCAATGTGTTATATCTTTTTTCCTGATGCTATAATGATCCAATGCCTCTTTAAGTAGTGCTTCAATATCGGCTGCAATGAGGGTGGGAATATCTGAACTCAGCGACATCAGAAAGCCGCTACTGCTTATACTCCAGGTCATGTCGTTCTTACCGTTGAAGGAAATGGATGAATAAAAATTTTCGATTTTCAATCCTTTCGCATCTTCCGCTCTGTGCCGCAGCAATATGGCCGCTGAACCATCCCCGAATAGTAAGCTGCTTGCAACATTATCGGGTGTGTATTGATTCTGGAAATGAAGCGTGCACAATTCGGAGGCTACAACCACTACGTTGGCGCCTGGAGTCGTATCGCAAATCATTTTTGCCATTTTCAGGGCATGAATGGCAGCGTAGCAACCCATGAAATTGACGGACGTTCTGAAAATGGTTTTATTCAATTTCAGTTTTTCAACAATCTGCAAATCGAGCCCGGGCGCGGCCAATCCGGTACAGCTTACGGTAATCAAATGGGTAATCTCATCGATTGCAATATGTTTTGCAACACAATCCCTGATTGCAGCGGTTGATAAATCGCAGGCCTCACGGTCGAATAGTTTCATCCGTTCTTCCACCGGCGGCAAAGGCTTTTGAAACAATGGATCGAAGAAGGTCCAATCCGCCGTTTTCATGCCGTAATCAGGAATCACCGAATAGCGGTTTTCAATTCCGGAATGCCGGTAAAGAAACGCGAGTTTCCGGGCTTCGGTTTCGTCAACCTGGTAGATCTTCTGCATGAAGTTCAATATGTCTTTTTGCCGGTGGCGAAACTTCGGAACTGCTGTTGCTATGGATACAATTTCAGTCAAAATGATAGATAAAAAAGATAATAATAAATGCGAGGTTTGTTGCAATTGCAGCGCGGATATTCAATCGCATGGTGTTTTTAAAATTAGCCGCGGATTCATCTTTCCAAACATCCTTCATCCAGTTTAAAAATAAAACAAATACGGGAACAAAAAACATCATTAGAATAAAAAAGCCGGTTAGCATATTTGCATTCCTGTAGGAGAAGAATAGTAATAATAGTGCCACGGAATACATCCCGCCACAGAAGAGAAAACTTCCCCTTTTTCCAAGCAGCATGCTGATGGTGGTTACGCCATCTTTTTTGTCACTTTCGTGCTGGTATATCTGTGTGATGGGATAAAAGCCACCAATCAGAAATGAAGACGCTATCATCGGCAGCAGCGGAATTTCCTCAATCTGCGATTGCGTAGCCGCCATAAAAACGATTGCAAAGATCAGAGCGCCCTGATTTAATATTACGATCAGATATCCGATCACCGGATACTTCTTAAGCCGCACTTTCCGGTAACTGTACAACCGCGAAAAGATGATGTAGACTAAAAACCCGGCAGCAAATCCCACCGAGATACAAAACGAAAGCAAAAAACCGGTAATATCCAGGAAAATCGTGACGTAATAGAGCTGTCGTGTTGGTTGCAAAGGAAATTCGATGCCGCCAATACTGCCTTCATCGCGGTCCATATAGCTGTTGTAACCGTTACTCGATGGGTATAGGAACAGGTGGATGAGAATGAATGCGAGCACGGTCGGAAGAACATGAATCTGGCCGGCAAATCCGAGTGCAAACCAAAATACAGGCATCAGAAAAAATGAAAACCGAAACCTTAATAATTGTAAAGTTGAAGGTGCGAGGAATAATATGCTTTGTCTTCGTTTCAAAAAATGAATTCCGCCCTAAATTAAATTTTCAGGCTGACACTGCAAACTCTAATATCAATTCCATTCTTATAGCTGGCACCAATTATGAATAAAACACAAAAAAGGTGAAATTATGGCTCAACATACAACCTGGAAGCCGCAGACCGAACATGGCAAGCTGGATTCGAAAGAGAAACATGATTTGTCCGAAACGGTGTTTGCATTTCCAAAAGAAAGAAAAGAACCGCTAACCGATGCGGCGCACGTAAGAAATGCCTTAGCTAGATTTGATCAGGTGGAAGGAATAAGTGATGCAGATCGTGATCTTGCTTTTGCAAATATTAAAGAAGCAGCTAAGCATTATGGCGTTGAGATTCACGAAAAGTCGTGGCACGAGTTGGGCAAAAAAGAAAAATGATCCGGAGGCGGATCCTTTAGCGCATTTATCTGATGGCGGATGTTTTTAATTTATCGTGAAAGACTTTTTGAAATTTCTCAAGTTTTGGAACGATGACATAGCGGCAATACATCTGGTCGGGATTATTGTTGTAATAATTCTGATGGTCGTTCTCTGCCGTATAGAAATTTTTATAAGGCTCAATCGCAGTAACGATCGGTTTGTTGAAAGCACCGCTTTCGTTTAACAGGTTTTTATATTCTTCCGCTTTTTCTTTTTGTTCATCATTATGGTAGAAGATCGCACTTCTGTATTGCGTTCCCACGTCATTTCCCTGGCGATTTAATGTTGTAGGATCATGGGTTTTCCAAAACACTTCCAGCAATTCATCGTAAGTTATTACGGCAGGATCGTAGACGATCTGGCAACATTCCGCATGACCCGTAGTACCCGTACAAACCTCCTCGTAGGAGGGATTGGCAAGATTGCCTCCGGAGTAGCCGCTTTTAACGAGTTCTACGCCTTTTAATCTTTGAAAAATAGCTTCTGTGCACCAGAAGCATCCGGTAGCGAAAGTTGCAGTGTCTAATTGTTTATCATCAACCGAGAGCGAATTTGTCATGCCTAAAAGTTTATTCTGATGTTCTGCTACGGAAGTGCAGGAAGTCGTACCTAAAAGTAAAAAGCCGAGCAAGCCGTATATTAAGAAAGAATTTGTTTGTGCTTTCATAACCGCAAATAGCAAAAATTGGTTTGCATCTACAAGTTAATTAACATTCTAACTACCTTTCTTTTTGAAAAAGCGTTTTAACAAAATGATTGGATTTTTTAAGAAGCGGGAGAGGAAGTGGAACGCGCAAAATCGGTTTGATAATTTCCTTTTATTCTCTCCATCGGCGGGTTAAAATATCCATATTTGATGTCGGGGAATTCATCCTTTATCATCTCCATCAATTGTTTCATTCCAAGCACTTCTCCCGTCTCATACAGGCCGATCTTTCCGAGATACCAATCAGGATCAATATTGAAATTTCTCCATTGGATCATCTTCAAGCCGGTGTCTTTGATTAGTGTTCGTAAAGCTTCGTATTCCGATACACTGTCTGTAACGCCGGGAAAAACGAAATAGTTTATACTGGTCCAGCCACCATAACTGCTTACAATCTTAAGGCTTTCAATAATGTCTTCGAACTGATAATTGTTTGGGCGGTAATAGGGTAGATAGATGTGTTTCTGTGCAGAGTTGGTGCTGACGCGAATGCTGTTCAAACCCGCTTCACACAAGGCTTTTACCGCTTTGGGTTTTGAACCGTTCGTATTGATATTGATACTGCCGCGGCTCGTATGTTTTCGTATCTCAATGATGGATTCTTTTATCGTTTCCCACATCAGCAGCGGCTCACCTTCACATCCCTGTCCGAAACTCACAATCGGAAACGGCGCCTCCATAAGATGTGGAACCGTAAATTCTACGATCTCACCGGCGGTAGGTTTAAACACAAGACGGTCCTGGGCAGATACAATCGTTTCGTCCTGAGGCTGGAAAGAAATGCATCCGATGCAGTTTGCGTTACAGGCTGGCGAGGTGGGAACGGGACATTCCCAACGGCTCAGCGAGAGATTCCTTGCGGCCGGACAGTGATAGGTCATGCAGCAATTGTTCATCAGGTGCTCCACAAGCCGGTTATGCGGATAATTTTCCAGCAGCCGGGAAGCGCCAGTCCCGATGGAATTTTCAGCATAGCCTTCCGCTTCCTGGCGAATATCATTTTCGATGCGCACGGCCGGAACATAAAACTCATTATTGTGCCAGCCGGCTGCAGTATAACAAAATAATGGAAGGGTGGGAGCGCTGCCATCCTTTTCATAAGCGGCGAGATAGAGGCCGGTATGTGCAGGTGGAATAAAGGCGGCCACGGCCCATCCTTTATCACAGAGCCGCATTTCTCCCGTATTTACATCGATCCCAATTCCCCTTCGGCCGGGAAGTTCATACAGGTTTCCTCCGTTAGGAAGTTTTATCCAATCTTCTTTTTCTATTGGAACCGCATCCCAGCCCGAACGGCCAACCGCATAGAGGGTCTGGTCTTCAAATATATTTCCTTTGCCGTCTGAATACAATAAAAATGGAGTGCCTTTCAACATAGATTTTTCTTGGGCGTTATCAATTATACCGCATGTTTAGCTGGGTGCGACAAAATGCATTAAAATCTTCTTCTGCTAAAAATCCTGATTCTTCGTGAAGAATTTCATTTTGCAAAAGCCGGTTATTTTTAAAATCAATAGTCAGCAACCCGTCTTTCAATACCACATTCTGCAATTCATACCACGAATAATTCTTCTTCATGAACAGAGGAATGTGGATCTCGCTGTCTGAAAAAATGATCTCAAACTTTCTCTTCAGGGAGAATTGTAAAACCAGCAGCAGCACAATGATGGCGGCCATTATCCAGTTGCCGCTGAAAATCCAGCCAAACAAAGTCCAGATCAAACCGGTTAGCGCAAAATCTGTTTTCTTAAGAATCCCGGACTTATTTATTTTTTTTTCAGCCCAGATCAGGATGATTGAAAGCGCGATCACCGAAGACCAGCCGGTCAGCAGAAAATCGTCTTTTAAATATCCGATGGCTGCAAGTGCGATACAGTTTATTATTAAAATGAAGGTTTGAACCCATTTCAGATATTTATACCTTTCATTTATAATGACGATTTTGTACATCCGTTGTTACGTATTGCTCTTCATTAAACAATTACAAAGAAAAAATAATACCCGGGCGCCAACGTTACTGTCCCAGTCTGTTTCTGCGTTTCCAACTTCAACCAGATCAAATCCAATTAATTTCCGACCGCTTTCGAGTAATTTTTTCAGCAAAAACTTTACCTGTTCAAGTTCTAAGCCACCGGGCACCGGAGTTCCCGTATTGGGGCATAAAGCATGCTTCAAGCCATCAATATCAAAACTGAGATACACCTGTTGGGGAAGTTGGTTGATGATGTCGTTAGCAATTTGTTCCCATTGTTCTCCGCGAAATTCCCGGTCTTTCAGTTCTTCATCCAAAAAGATTTTTACCCTTCCCTCGCTGTTGCACATGAAGTTCCATTCTTCCTCACAATAATCCCTGATTCCAACCTGAACGAGTTTGGATATCTGCGGAACTTCTTTCAGCGCGTTGTACATAACCGAAGCATGCGAATAGGTGAAATCTTCATAAGACTTTCTCAGATCACAATGGGCATCGATATGAAGAAATCCGAAGGATTCGTATTTTTCACCCAGAGCGCGGTAAAAACCGGCCGGAGTGCTGTGATCGCCACCCACCAATCCCACCAACTTATCCTCGTCCAGGAGTGCTTTACATTGTTCGTACACCCAGTTATTCAAAAACTGACTTCCTTCATTTATATCCTTCAGGCTTTTGCACATGAATTTATTTTTTTCCACGGCCTCGCCTTTCGTAATATAATCTATGTACAATTCGGCTTCCTTTCGAAGATAATCGCTTTTCATGAGAACCTTCTTATCAACCGGCTTCATGTAAAAGCCTTTTTCCCATTGATTTCCAAAATAGGAATCGAAAAGATCTACCTGAGTGCTTGATTTAAAAATCCGTTCCGGACTTCTTGCTGTGCCGGGGCAGTAACTTACCGTCACTTCCCAGGGAACGGGCAATAAAACAAGCTTAGCTTCTTCAAGTGAAAATGGTAGACCGAAAATATTGCTGTTGGCCCGGGATGGAGAGTTGGGGTCAAAATTTCTTAGATCAGCCATAATTATTTCTTTAAAAAACATGCAAGTTAGCAGCTAATTCTTCAATTATCGAATTATGGAGAAATGATAACATTTTTGTGTAGCCTTGCCGCCCGGGTTTCTGGCGTTTCTCAAAATGGGCAAAAAAAAACCACGTCTGAAAAGACGTGGCTTAAAAGCTTTAGGCTGCCTGTTTCTTTTTTCGTCGTATTATTTGAGTAGTCATGCTCTCCAGTGCGCAATCAAAGGATTCTTCGAAAGACTTCGACGTTGCTTTTACGAAGAACTTGTGTCTCGGAACATCCACTCTTATTTCAGCAATTTTGTCTTTAATGTTGTGAATCACATTATCCAGAATTAAGTAAACATCGATACTTAAAATCTGATCATGAAATGTGTTGAGTTTTGCCAGTCTTTTGTTTACAAACTCTATCAACTTGGCATCTGGCTCAAAGTGCCTTGTCTGGATGGATACATTCATAGCAAATCGCATTTAAATTGTTTATGAATAAAAAATCGAGTATCTGATTTTCCGATATTTTATATCTCTAAGTTAGAGTTATCGGCCCAGAAAATCAAATAAAAAACCATTAATTCCCGATTTAATAAACCTTTAATATTTGGGGTTTTTTTTTAATGTCTCAGGCTTTCGGATGGGCCCGGCGGTATATATCTTTCAATTTTTCAATTGTGTTGTGGGTGTAAATCTGCGTGGCTGCAAGACTGGAATGCCCGAGCAGTTCCTTAACTGCATTTAGCTCTGCGCCATTGTTCATTAGATGGGTTGCGAAGCTATGCCTGAGTACGTGGGGACTTTTTTGGGTAATGGTTGTGATCTTGTTTAAATAGCTGTTTACGGTATTGTACACGTATTTCGGATAAAGCTTTTTGCCGCTTTCCAATACCAGCAGGTGCGGAAGGTTTGCACAGGTCTCTGGTCTTTTTAAAGAATATTCCTTTATATCGTTTAAAAGTGAGGGCGAAACGGGCACTATTCTTTCTTTGCTTCCTTTTCCCAGAACTTTGATATGGCCGTTGTGAAAGTCGATATTACTGAGTTTCAGTTCAATCAGTTCGTTTAATCTGATGCCTGTCTGATAGAGTAATTGCAATAACAGATAGTCGGTTGCACCCTTGAGGCTTTCTTCAAATTCAATCCCCTCAAATAAATTTTCCATCTGCTTTTGTTCCACAAAAACCGGAAGCCTTTTTTTTACTTTTTGAGAAATAATGACCGCCATCGGTGATTGTTCGATCAGATTTTGCATGGTCAAAAACTTATAAAACGATTTTAGCGCTGATATTTTGCGGTTTATCGTCTTTGCCGACTGTCGATTTTCCTTTAAGCCCGCCAGCCATGAGCGAATGAAAACGGGTTCTTTCTCCGGCAGAGAGGTATCCGGATATTGCCCGGCGAGGAAATCAGAAAACTGTTGCAGATCGGTTTGATACGAAATGATCGTATTGGGGGAAAGCCGTTTGCTGAAACGAAGATGCTGAAGAAATAATTGTATGAAATGGTGATGATCAGGCATAAAAAACAGCCATAAAGATAAGTTTTATGGCTGTAAATATTTTAAATTGATGAACTTCGTCTATCCTTCAATTTTGCCGCTGGCGATCTGTTGCTTGTAGATTGCTTTCAGTACTTCCTGACGTCTTTTTACCGATGGTTTGGTAAAGTTTTGTCTTGAACGCAGTTGTAATAAGGTTTTACTTTTTTCAAACTTCTTTTTGTACTTTTTAAGCGCTTTGTCGATGTTTTCGCAATCTTTTGAATCAATTATCAGCATATATTTTTGATACCTCCTTTAGGCAATTTAGGGCGCAAAGATAGGAAGATTTAAATAGGTGCCAAAAGTATTTTTAGAAAAAAATATTAAAGAAATGAAAGGCACTTTTAATACTTTTCTATCTTCCCATAAACTAAGAAAAGAAAAGAGACTTTTCCCGGCGTTCAGCACTTTCGTAAAATATTATAAATTTTCTTTTCCCTAAAAAATTGCAGCATTTTAAAAAATCACTACTTTTGCCGCCCATTTCCCACAAGGCCAAACAAGTGCTTCACAGTAGTGGAGCCGCCAGCAGGGAGTAATCGAAAAAAGATTATAATGCCAAAGGTAAAAACAAACTCAAGCGCGAAGAAGCGCTTCAAGGTGACCGGAACAGGAGAGATCACCTTTCAAAAAGCATTCAAAAGACACATTCTTACTAAAAAATCAACCAAGCGCAAAAGAAGCTTAAGGCTTAAAGGCAAGGTTGCCCAGGCCAACAAAGACTTTGTAATGCGTTTATTGAGATTGAAATAGAAATTATTAAAAAAACTTTCTCCCGCTTTTGCAGTGGGAATTAAAAATAATAGAATATGCCACGTTCAAAAACAGCCGTTGCCTCCAGAGCAAGAAGGAAGAAAATACTTAATCAGGCTAAAGGCTTCTATGGCAAACGTAAGAATGTATATACCGTAGCCAAAAATATTGTTGAAAAAGGGATGACTTACAGCTATGTTGGCCGTAAGTTGAAGAAAAGAGAATACCGCCAGTTGTGGATCGCACGTATCAATGCCGCTGCAAGGGAAGAAGGATTAACGTACAGCGAATTGATGTTCAAACTTCGCACCGGCGGTGTGGAACTGAACCGCAAAATGCTCGCAGATCTGGCGATGAATGAACCGGAAAGTTTCAAAGCACTGATCGCTTCCGTGAAATAAATTACAGGTAAATATCAAAAAAACCGGCCTGCTTAAGCTGCCGGTTTTTTTATTTAGAAAACTTTTGTAATACGCTACTTTTGCAGTTTAATAAAATTAAAATCATATTTAAACAACTCATTAAGGGATGAATAATTCTTACACCGCCCTGGTGCATCAAACATTTCATTTTCCACAGGAAGATTTCAAATTGGGGGACGATGGCTATCTGGAGTATAATGGGGTTTATCTGAAAGGTTTGATTGAGAAATACGGAACACCGATGAAGCTTACCTTTCTGCCTAAGATCGGTATGAACATTAACCGTGCAAAGAAGATGTTTGAAAATGCCTTTAAAAAGCATAAATATGAGGGGCAGTATTTTTACTGCTATTGCACCAAAAGTTCACAATTTTCTTTTGTGGTGGAAGAAGCCCTTAAAAATAACGTGCACCTAGAAACTTCCTATACCTACGATATTGAGATCATCAATAAGTTGTACGAACGAAAGAAAATTAATAAGGATATTTTCATCATCTGCAATGGCTATAAGCCAAAGGCTTACACCTCAAGAATTGCAAAACTGATAAACTCCGGATTTAAGAATGTGATTCCTGTACTTGACAATATGCAGGAACTGGAAGCCTATAAAAAAGTGACCAAGCAACCGTTCAAACTGGGAATAAGAATTGCTGCCGAGGAAGAACCTAATTTTCCATTTTACACTTCCCGCCTTGGTATCCGTTCGAAAGATATACTTGAGTTTTATGTTGATAAGATAGAAGGAAATGAAGACAAGTTTCAGCTTAAAATGCTTCATATTTTCCTTAATAAGGGGATCAAAGACGATATTTATTATTGGAGTGAATTGAACAAGATCATTAACCTTTACTGCCAGTTAAAAAAGATTTGTCCGGAACTGGATTCCATCAATATCGGTGGTGGCTTTCCGATTAAACATTCTCTCGGTTTTGAATATGATTATCAGATGATGATCAATGAAATCGTTGGAAATATTAAGAAGGGTTGTAAAAGAGCGAAGGTTCCCATGCCGAATATTTACACCGAATTCGGAAGTTTTACGGTTGGAGAAAGCATGGCGCACATCTACAGCATCACCGGGCAAAAGGTTCAAAATGACCGGGAAACCTGGTATATGATCGATTCTTCCTTCATCACCACCTTGCCGGATACCTGGGGAATAGGGGAGAAGTTTTTAATGCTTCCCGTTAATAAATGGGAAAACGATTACCAGCGGGTGGTTTTGGGAGGAATAACCTGCGACAGCCATGATTATTACGATTCTGAGGAACATATCAATGAAGTTTTTCTGCCAAAGCTTACATCCGAAACTTCGTATAACAATTTGCCCGGCGAGCCAACACTGAATAATGTTTCCACGGAAAAAGACAAAGAACCGCTCTACGTCGGCTTTTTTCATACGGGCGCCTACCAGGATCAGATCAGCGGATATGGCGGCATAAAACATTGTTTAATTCCCTCACCTAAACATATTATCGTAGATTACGACAAGAATGGAAAGCTGGTCGATTGGGTATATGCCAAAGAGCAAACGGCCCAAAGTATGATGAAAATTTTGGGGTACATGTAGGATTCGTTTTTATCTTTCAAATTGCTTTCCGAAAAGAGAGGTTCGTAGCCTGCAGCTAATACGTCTGTAACATCTTTACCGGACTAAAAGAAAACGCAAGCGAGATGGCTGCTGCCAGTGATATTATCTCGGTAGACGTACTATAAAAAAGTCCGACTACCGGCTATTTTAGTGGGACGCTGTTCAACCACTCGGTAAGGCAACTGTTCCGATCGGCGACAATCCAAGGAGGATAATTTTGAAAAAAGCAGAAAGCGGCTAGAGCGTTAGCAACATTATTAAAGCCAATTAATGTGATGTTTTCTTAGTCTGTTGGATGAAGCCAGCGGCGATAGATGCTGGAACCAATGGCAATAGATAAGCTAAAACGCCAGTGCTTCATTTTAAAATAAACGCATAAATTTGATAATTAAAGTTCTTTGAATTTTTTACCTCTGCCTCATGAAATAGATACTACCTCGGCGCCTTTGAAAGACAAATCAAAGGAGCCATTACCAGAGACATTCATTACATCAATGCCGGTAATGGACTATGTGCCATCATTGTAAAAGAAGGAGCAACAACAACACCATATTTTGTTTATTCCGATCATCTCGGTAGCATA
>JAFAEW010000111.1 GCA_023423835.1 Bacteroidota bacterium
GCCGTTTAACCGGATCATTCAGCAATGATTGCGGTGTAGCCGGAGGTCTTGGTGCCAGTGCCGCTAAGGGTGATTGCGGTTATTTTGCACCTCCTTCCAAACCTGGAGAATATGGTGCAACCGGCGCGCACAAGATGAACCGTTCTAAGCTGCCATTGCCCGCTGGAGAAAGCTTGCTGAAGATCCTCGGCGGCATCAGTATGGATATCTCTCCCAATCCGGTTTTGCATTCTACAAAAATTGAAATCAAAATGGATTTTGCAGCAAATGTTCGCGTTCAGATTTACGATCAATTCGGAAATTTGGCCCGTACTATTGTGAATGGCAATCTAAGCCAGGGTGTTCATCAATATTCATGGAACCGAATGACCGACAGAGGTTCAAGGGCTCCTCAGGGATATTATTTCGTAAAGGTAATATCAGAGGCCGGAGAAGTTTCTCAACAAATTCTGGTAATGAATTAGTATAAGAATTTTTTTGCGTGAAGTGGAGCTGCACTTTTGATTGCAGCTCCACTTTTTTTTATATAATTTCTTTCAGCGTATTGATGAGTGCGTCGATTTCGGATCTAGTGTTGTGCTTGCAAAACGAGAATCTGACAGGAATTATATCGTCCCTGTGGCTGATTGATTTGATTACATGGCTGCCGGTGCTTGCCCCGCTGCTGCATGCGCTACCACCACTTGCACAGATGTTATGTATGTCAAGGTTAAAAAGCAACATTTCAGTTTTTTCCGTTTTGGGAAAGCTTACATTCAAAACGGTGTATAAACTTCTGCCGTTGGGATCTCCGTTGAAACTGATATTGTCAAAATTTTCAGTGAGCCTTTCCATCATGTAATTTCTCAAGGCACGGATGTTGGTCTCATCCTGCCCGAAATTTTCGGTTGCCAGTTCGAGTGCTTTCGCAAAACCTACGATTCCATAAAGATTTTCCGTTCCTGCCCGCATGTTTCTTTCCTGTGCGCCTCCCTGCATGAAGGGATGAATTTTTATATTACGATTGATATACAGCATTCCAACGCCTTTTGGTCCGTGAAATTTGTGGCCCGCGCCGGAAATGAAGTCAACCGGAGTGTTCGCAAGGTCAAACGGAAAATGTCCTACCGTTTGAACAGTATCGCTGAAGAAATAGGCGTTATACTTTTTACATATATTTCCAACAAGGGTCAGATCGATCATATTGCCGATCTCGTTGTTGGCATGCATCAGAGTTACCAATACCTTCTTTCCGGTTGATTTCAAAAGATTTTCAAGATCTTCCAGATCAATATGACCGTTTTCAGTCAGCTTAACATAGCCGACTTCAACCTCACCTTTTTTATCAAAATGTTCCACCGTATGCAACGTAGCGTGGTGTTCAATGGGAGAAGTAATGATGTACGTACATCCAAGATCATTGATTGCCGCATTGATGACGGTATTCGTACTTTCTGTGCCGCCACTCGTGAAAAATATTTCCGACGGATGGGCATTTAATAACCTCGCTACGGTTTTTCTCGCATTTTCAACGGCCAGCCGTGTTTCCCGCCCGTAACTGTAGATAGAAGACGGGTTTCCAAAATGGGTGGTCAAATAAGGCATCATTGCCTCCAAAACCGCTTCATCGAGACTGGTAGTGGCAGCATTATCAAAATAAATTCTTTTGCGTGGCTCTGTCATCGTTATAGAAATTACAGTGAAGCAGCTTCCCGTTATTTTCAGGCTTATCAACGGTCGAAGTAAGCTTCAGAATTGAAAGAAAGTGGTGCAAAGGTAAATTTCGTCCGGTAAAAATAAAAATGCCGGCCGGAATCTTTACATGCATTCTTTTATGTCGAGCATGATCTTCTTTGCAATATTGGCAGCGGTAGTTTCAAAATTGCTTTCTGCATAAATTCTGATGATCGGCTCCGTATTGCTTGACCGCAGATGAACCCAATCGTTGTCGAACTCAATTTTCAATCCGTCCTCGGTATTAATCGGATGGCTCTTATATTTCTTTTGAATATGTTTCAAAATCTCCCTTACATCAACTCCGTTTTGCAGTTCGATCTTATTTTTGCTGATGAAATAGTCCGGATATTCTTTTCTTAATTTCGAAGCGCTTTTTCTGCTCAGTGCAAGATGGCTCAAAAACAGTGCGATTCCAATTAATGCATCCCGTCCGAAGTGAAGATCAGGCAATATGATGCCTCCATTTCCTTCCCCGCCGATAACGGCATCCACTTCCTTCATTTTCTTCACCACATTTACCTCACCCACTGCACTTGGAAAATATTCTCCCCCATGTTTCAAGGTAATGTCCTTCAGCGCACGTGTTGATGAAAGATTGCTGACTGTATTTCCTTTTCTTCTTTGCAGAACATAATCAGCAACGGCTACGAGTGTAAATTCTTCCCCGAAAATAGATCCGTCCTCATTTACCAATGCCAGCCTGTCAACGTCGGGATCAACCGCAATTCCCAAATGCGCATGTTGTCTGTTGACCTCATTGCAAAGAGAATTTAAATTTTCCGGAAGCGGCTCAGGATTGTGTTCAAATTTTCCGGTGATTTCCTCATTAAGCAAGACAATGTCTTTTACACCCAGCGCTTTCAGCAGTTCCGGAATCGCAATAGCACCCGAACTGTTGATGACGTCGGCTACAATTTTGAATTTACATTTTTTGATTGCCTCTACGTCTACAAGCGGATGTGATGTAATCGCATTGATATGGTTTGCCAATGCTTCATGATCTTCGGTTACGCCGCCCAATTTATCGACAGAAACAAAGTTGAATCTTTCCGCCTCAGCTATTTCCAACACCTTTTCACCGGTTTCGGCGTCAATAAATTCGCCCTTTTCATTCAACAGCTTCAAGGCATTCCATTCTTTTGGATTGTGACTCGCCGTTACAATTATTCCTCCCGCTGCTTTATGAAATTTAACCGCCATTTCCACTGTTGGCGTGGTGCTCAGACCGAGATCTATCACGTCGATTCCAATAGAATTTAATGTAGCGGTTACGAATGATTGCACCATTTTTCCACTGATGCGCCCGTCTCTGCCCACAACGACTTTTTTTGTGGATGAATTTTCTAATAAAAGGGTTCCAAATGCTGCAGTAAATTTTACAACATCGATCGGGCTTAATGATTCTCCGGGTTTTCCTCCAATTGTTCCCCTAATCCCTGAAATGCTTTTAATTAAAGCCATTCAAATCATTTTTTTGGTATCGGCAAACATAAATCAAAATAATTGATTTTGGTAAGGCAATGTGCCTCGAACTACAATTCCTGATGATTTTCCTTACGTCCTCATAGCGGAGAATCCGCCTGACGGGTTTTGACCGCCGAATGAAGTATTTTCGCCTGTTTAAAAAAACGAAATGTCTGAAAACGAATGGTTTATTGACTGGTTTAGCTCCCCTTATTATGAGCAATTGTATTTTCGGCGGAATGAAAAAGAAGCGTTTGTTTTCATCCAGGCGCTTATCGGATATTTGAATCCACGCCCTAATAGCCGCATGCTCGATGTAGGGTGTGGCACAGGAAGGCACAGCAAGTTGCTGGCCGAAAACGGTTTTGATGTTACCGGAATCGATCTTTCCCTTCCCTCAATTGAAGCGGCGAAAAAATCTGAGAAAGAAAACCTGCATTTTTACAGACACGATATGCGATTGCCGTTCTACGTCAACTATTTCAACTATGCCTTCAACTTTTTTACCAGCTTCGGATATTTCAAGTCACAACGCGAGCATGATAACGCAATCAAGAGCATGGTGAGCAGTTTGTTGCCCGATGGAATTTTGGTGATCGACTATCTCAATGTCCATTATGCTGCCCTTCACCTCCGGGAATATGAATCGCTTCAGATTGAGGGCATCGATTATGACATCCACCGCTGGCAAAGCGAATCCTATTTTTTTAAAACAATTGATATAAATGATCAGGGAAGCAAATTTTCCTTCACTGAAAAAGTCAGGAAGTTTACGTTAGACGATTTCAGGGAAATGCTGCAGAAAAACGGTATGGAAATAAAAGCTGTATTTGGAAATTATAAACTGCAGCCATTTGATGTACAGCAATCTAACCGTTTGATTATAATTGCAGAGAAGATCAGTTAAAAGATGAGAATAAAAAAATACTTTTGATACTAAATCGTTAATGGATATCATGAAAAAACTTTTGTTATCGCTTTTTATTTTATCGGTATTAAAAGGAGAGGCGCAGAATGTTCCGCCAACCTATTCAGGAGAAGGTGAGAGCGGCGGATTCAGAAAGGAGAATATTTTTATCGGCGGAGCCTTAAACCTTGGATTTGCTGCCAACACTTTCGGCGTGGGTGTTAATCCGGAGATCGGATACAGCATTTCGAAATGGCTCGATGCGGGACTGGCCTTCAACTTCAATTACGCTTCACAGCGGGCCGATCCCTACTACAATGGCAACGTCCGGCAGCGGAACTTCAGTTATGGTGCGGGTCCGTTTTTACGCGTGTACCCGGTTCCGTTTATCTTTCTGACGGCGCAGCTTGAGCAAAACTGGAGCAACATCAACTTTAAGGATTATAATTCGGGAACGACCAGCAAGTTTTCTTACGATGCCACAAGCCTTATTGCGGGAATCGCTTATACGCAACGAATAATCGGACAAAGCAGTTTTTACACCATGATAGGACTCGACCTTTTAAACGATCCTTACAGCCCGTACCGGGATTATAACAACCGAGCCATTCCTATCATAAAAGGTGGTTTTGATTTCTATCTTCGTCCAGCCCGAAAAAGATAGCATCGGGAGTGTCATAGACGTCAATCATTTCGCGCCAGTTGGAATGCAAAAAGCCGTGCACCTGCATGTGGTTGATGTGACCGATCAGATAGTTGTAGAATCCGGCAGTATTTAAAAGGATAATTTTTTTGTTGTGGAGGCTCAGGGCGTTCCAGGTAGCCATTTCAAACATTTCATCGAGCGTACCGTTTCCTCCCGGCAAAATGATGGCAGCATCGCAAAGATCGTACATCATTTTTTTACGGGTATGCATATCGAGGACGATATGGAGCTTGCTTAAATGTTCATGTTGCCTTTCTTTGCCCTTCAGGACCTCCGGAATTACACCAATTACATTTCCTCCGGATTCTAAAACGGCGTCGGCAATTGCTCCCATCAATCCGGTACGACCGCCACCATATACCAGCGAAATATTAAGTTCGGCAATCCGCTTGCCGAGATCCCTCGCATGTTGCACAAAAATGGGATCATCGCCACAATTCGAACCACAAAAGACCGCTACTGATTTGAACATCTGCTTTATTTTCAGGTGAAATAAAATTATAGTTTCCTATTTTAGCACCATTCAAAGGTAATTTTCAAGATTGAAAAAAAATTCCAAACCTTTAAATTCACCGGATAGTTATTCAAAGCTAAAACGCAGGCATGTCTACAACCTTCTTATTGTCGTTTGTTCTGGGCTATTTTATCTTATTGTTATTTGTTGCATGGTATACAAGCCGCAACAGTAATAATGATTCATTTTTTATTGGCAACCGCAACAGTAACTGGATGCTCGTTTCATTTGGAATGATTGGCACCTCCCTGAGCGGTGTAACCTTCGTAAGTGTACCCGGAACGGTAGGATTCAGCGGATTCGGATATTTTCAGGTTGTCATCGGCTATTTCATCGGATACTTTTTTGTTGCCTTTATTTTGCTGCCATTGTATTACCGGTTGCAGCTGACATCGATCTACGATTATTTGTTGCGAAGATTTAATAATACGGCTTATAAAACCGGAGCCTTTTTCTTCATTATCTCAAGAGTTCTCGGCGCTACGGCAAGATTGTACCTGGTGATAAATGTGTTGCAACTCTTCATACTCGACAATATGGGTATTCCTTTTTGGGCCACCACCTTTGTAATCTTATTGATGATACTTTTGTACACTTTTGAGGGAGGCGTAAAAACGATTGTATTTACCGACACCCTTCAAACCTCATTTATGCTGCTGGGACTGATTGTTTGCACCTGGTACATCATGCACACCCTTGACCTTTCCTTTTCGGGAACCATGCAAAAACTCAACGCCGAAGGATTTACAAAGATGTTTGATACGAATGCTAACAGCGCCGGATTTTTTGTAAAACAAATTGTCGGCGGAATGTTTATTACGATCGGTATGACGGGGCTGGATCAGGAGATGATGCAGAAGAATATCAGCGTAAAAAATCTCAGGGATTCCCAGAAAAATATGATCACTTTCAGTACCATTATGGTGATCGTAAACTTTCTGTTTCTCTTACTGGGAGGATTGCTATACGTGTATGAACATGCCTACAACATCAACATCAAAGGCGATGATCTGTTTCCAACCGTTGCTTTAAACTATATGCCCACGGCGATTTCGGCCATCTTTATCATCGGCCTGATTTCGGCTTTATTTCCCAGTGCAGACGGTGCTTTAACGGCTTTAACCTCCTCCTTCTGTATAGATATTTTAGGCATCAAGCGAAATGAATCGCTGGACGAGAAAAAAAGAAAAAGGATCAGGATGACCGTTCATCTTTGTTTTGCGGTTATCTTTTTCCTGTGTGTGATGATCTTTAAATGGATAAATGATAAATCTATTATCGGTGTAATTCTCATTATTGCCGGTTACACTTACGGCCCCTTGCTTGCTTTGTTTGCTTTTGGTATATTTACAAATCGAAAATTTATTCAGGGGTCTTCGGTTTTATGGGTTTGTTTGCTCGCTCCGGTGGTGAGTTACGTGTTAAGTGCTGAAGCGCCGGTTTGGTTCAACGGATATAAAATCGGGATAGAGTTATTATTAATAAATGCAATGATTACTTTTGCAGGACTTTGGTTTATCTCAAAACCGTCAGTTAAACATCGATTATAATGGAATTGATCTCAGAACTTGCCT
>JAFAEW010000008.1 GCA_023423835.1 Bacteroidota bacterium
CGTCTGATAAGCCTCTCCTTCATAATGGTTGTCATATCCGGCAGCTATTAAAGCGGCGACTTTCTTTTCTTCCTCAACCTTCCAGTTGATGAATTTCATTATCTCAGGATGATCCAGGTCGAGGCAAACCATCTTTGCCGCTCTTCTTGTTGTTCCACCGCTTTTGATGGCACTCGCTGCACGGTCGCCGATTTTCAAAAAGCTCATCAAACCACTGGAAGTACCTCCGCCGCTCAATTTTTCACCTTCTCCTCTGATGGAAGAAAAATTCGTTCCCACACCTGATCCGTATTTAAAGATCCTTGCCTCGCGGGTCCACAAGTCCATAATACCACCTTCATTTACGAGATCATCATCCACACTTAAGATAAAGCACGCATGCGGTTGCGGCCGTTCATAGGCATTCTGCGATTTTTTGAGAACGCCATCTTTGTGATCAACATAATAGTGTCCCTGTGGCTTTCCGGTAATGCCATAACTTTCATGCAGCCCGGTATTAAACCATTGGGGACTATTGGGAACGCATGCCTGGTTGAGGATGCTATACACCAGTTCTTCATAAAAAACGTTCGCATCTTTTGTGGAAGCGAAATAACCGTTCCGCTCTCCCCACACCTTCCAGCAATTGGCCATGCGATCTGCCACTTGTTTGATGGAAGTTTCCCGGCCGAGCGAACCATCGGGCTGCGGAACTCCTGCTTTGCGAAAATATTTCTGGGCGAGAATATCGGTTGCGATTTGCGACCAGTTTTTCGGCACCTCCACATTATTCATCTCAAAAACCACCTCACCGCTCGGATTGCGGATAACACTCGTGCGGTAATCGTACTGAAACTGTTCGAAGGGGCTCATTCCTTCTTTAGTAAATCGGCGTTGAAATTTCAATCCTTTTTTTAGTGGTTTATTTGTCATAATCGATAATTAACAGATGAATAATTTAGTATGCCCGGGCTTAAAAAACGAAAGCGGTTGACGAAAATATTCCTATCCGCTTAAATAACGAAGGGATAAATATCAACAGTCTGTGGATAAGATAAATTCAAAAAAAATCGTTCCGGCCTGCCCCCTTCGAAATTTTTTTCGTATAAAAGATATAGGTTGATCTGCACAAAATCAAGTCCTTAAATTCCGTTTAAAGAAAGTTTAAGAATAAATTTTATCTTTGAAGTAAGCTATGGAACCAGACATTAAAGAATTTTTCCGACGCATCACCATCTCCATTGCATACCTCGTAATCTGGTTGTTTTCAAACAGTATTTTGGGATTGAAATACGATCTTGCTTTTTTTGATAATGGCATCACTATGGCAAACGTCATTTTTTACTGTTGGCTCATCCTCAGCTTCGGGTTATTGCTATTTCTCGTATTACGCGTGTGGCGACATCCGGTTTTTAAGGATGAAAACAGGTAAGCGCTGGGCGGCCGAGGGTTCCCGCAGAGTTCGCAGATGTACGCAGAAAAAACAGTAGTAAGGCTTCGCTGAGTTTCCCGCAGAGTTCGCAGATGCTCGCAGAAAACAATAGTAAAGCTTCGGTGAGAAGTGGAGAAAATGTTTCCCGCAGATTACGCAGATGTTCGCAGAAAACAGTAGTAAAGCTTCGGTGAGTTTCCCGCAGATTACGCAGATGTTCGCAGAAAAAACAGTAGTAAGGCTTCGCTTAGTTTCCCGCAGACTACGCAGATGCTCGCAGAAAAAACAGTAGTAAAGCTTCGCTGAGAAGTGGAGAAAATGTTTCCCGCAGAGTTCGCAGATGTTCGCAGAAAAAAAAAGATGCGCCTGCTCCTCCTAATTCTATAAAAGATTGAGGGATATTCAATTTTGGTTTCTTTCTGAAAAGTGTGAAATTAGCGCTGACTATTTGACCCAAAATCAAGCCCTATGACAGAAAACGAAATATCTTATAAGATCAGAGGAGCTGTCTTCAGAGTCTATGACACCCTTGGACCGGGACCACTTGAATCAGCTTATGAGGCGGTCTTGAGGCATGAACTTATAAACGACGGACTGGAGGTAAAAGCACAAGTGCCATTACCACTAATATATAAGGATATTGAGATGGACATCGGATACCGCATTGATTTATTAGTGGAAAATAAAGTAATCATAGAAGTCAAATCAGTGGAAAACCTTAACCCGGTTCATCATAAACAAGTACTTACCTATCTAAAATTGTCAGAACTGAAACTGGCCTTACTCGTAAACTTTAATTGTAATGAAATCAACAAAGCAATAATCAGAAAAGTAAATCGGTTATAGACCCGCGCAAATCTGCGAAATCTGCGGGAGACTTTTCAACAAAGCGGTAACCAGAAAAGCTATTCTACTAAGAACCTCCGCACAAATCTGCGAAATCTGCGGGAGACTTTTTATATGCCGGAAGGCCGCAGATCACTTATAACATTTTTCTTTATCCCATTCTGAAAATCGAAATTACCTTTGCCGGGTGAGAAAAAAGAGAACGCCTGTAATTCTGGAAAATATATTGGTGGAAGATTATGCCGCTGAGGGCAAATCGATAGCCCGCGTGGAGGGAAAGGCAATATTTATTACGCAGGCAGTACCGGGCGATATAGTGGATGTGCAGTTGTATAAAAACAAAAAAGACTGGGCAGAAGGTTTTGCTCTGCGAACCAAAACTTCCTCTCCCAACCGTATTGATCCCGTTTGCCGGCATTTCGGCGTTTGCGGTGGATGCCAATGGCAGATGTTGCCTTATCCCAAACAGCTCGAGTTTAAACAAAAACAGGTAAAGGATAATTTAACCCGGATTGCAAAAGTAGAACTGCCGGAAATCTTTCCCATTATCGGTTGTGAAGATCCCTGGCATTATCGCAATAAGATTGAATACACCTTCACCAATAAAAAATTTATTGAGGATGAAGAATACAATCATTTAAGGGAACGCGGAATTCCTGTTGAAGAAGCATCCTTAAAAAATGTGGCGGGATTTCATGCCAAAGGAATGTTTGATAAAGTGGTTGAAATTGACCGCTGCCATTTACAGGCCGATCCAACCAATGCGATCAGAAAGGCGGTATTTAACTGGGCAATAGAAAATAAAGTTGAATTCTATGATCTGAAATACCATACCGGCTGGCTCCGCAATATTGTGATCAGGATGACCACTCTGGGTCAAATCATGTTGAATGTGGTTGTCTCTGAAGAGAATGAAAAGCTGAAAAATCTGCTCGACCATCTTCTGATCGCCTTTCCGGAAATTACCACTTTATTGTACACCATCAATTCCAAAAGAAATGATACGATTTATGATCTTGAACCGGTAGCTTATTCCGGTCCGGGATACATTTTGGAAAAGTTGGAAGATTTTGTGTTTAAGATAAGTCCGAAATCTTTTTTCCAGACTAATTCACGCCAGGCAGAAATGCTGTATAAGATCGTACGGGATTTCGGTGAATTGTCGGGACGGGAAACGGTTTATGACCTTTATTGCGGAACGGGAAGTATCGGCATTTTCCTCAGTAAGATGGCAGCGAAAATTGTAGGGGTTGAAACGGTAGCAGAAGCAGTGAAAGATGCCGCGGAAAATGCTGTGCTGAATAATATTCAACACGCAAGTTTTCATTGCGGGGATGTTATCAAAGTCTGTAATGATAGTTTTTTTGAGGCATACGGCAAACCAGACCTCGTGATTACAGATCCGCCAAGAGCGGGAATGCATGAGAAACTTACCACAAAGCTATTGGAAATTGAAGCTCCTACCGTTGTTTATGTAAGTTGTAATCCTTCCACACAGGCGAGAGATCTTGCTTTACTGGATGCCAAATACCGGGTTGAAAAAATTCAGCCGGTAGACATGTTTCCGCAAACACATCACATTGAGAATATTGTTCAACTAAAATTACGACCAGTAATTTAGCCATCTTTGGAACGGAAATAATATACAAAAAGTAGTTTAAAATAACGTCTATGACTGAATTCAGGCCGGGAAGGTTTCAGATATTACCACCAATCATAAAAAATCTGTTGATCATAAATGCACTCGTGTTTATGGCGCAAAGTTTCATTCCTGCCAATGTAATTGATTTCAACGGATTATTTGCGCTCCACACCTGGCAAAGCCCGCTCTTCAAGCCCTGGCAGTTTATCACACATATGTTTATGCATGCAAACCTGTTTCATATTTTTTCAAACATGTTTGCATTGTGGATGTTTGGATCAATCCTCGAAAATGTATGGGGACCAAAGCGCTTCCTCACATTCTATATTCTTTGCGGATTGGGCGCTGCCTTCTGCCATATGGTTGTTTTGTATTTTGAAAACCAGGAGCTATTACACGAATTTTATTCCATGTCGGCCGCACAGCAAAACTACTACCTGCCAGCCATGGAAATGCGGCTGAATGAGCCTACACTCGGAGCATCAGGAGCAGTATTCGGCTGTCTGGCAGCCTTCGGATATATGTTTCCGAACACCTACATTTATCTGTATTTCTTCCTGCCGATCAAGGCCAAATGGTTTGTAATTTTCTACGCGGCATTTGAATTGTATGCCACAGTTCAGAGCAGCGCGGGTGATAATGTGGCGCACGTTGCCCACTTAGGGGGCGCACTTGCAGGATTTATTATGGTTTATTTTTGGAAGCGGTCACGAAGCGGCAACCGATATTAGTGCTGTGCGCAACCAATTAATTTTATTTTTTCAGAAAATTGAATAACTTGAGGACATGGGAGTATTGCAACAAAACAGGAAAAACGCCATCCTTCTCGGTCAGGATAACAATGCACTCATCTGGTTGATCGTTATCAATGCGGTGATCTTTTTACTGATCAATTTTCTTAAGGTTTCCTATTTCATGAACTATGAAACCAATATTGAGGCTTCTCAGAATTTCAGGATGCAGATCATGAACTGGGTTACCTTATCCGGACATCTGCCACAGCTTGAGGTAAAACCGTGGACGGTTTTCACCTATATGTTTACACACGAAGACATCTGGCAAATGATTGGAACAACGCTCTGGCTCTGGGGATTCGGATACATTCTGCAGGACCTGGCCGGCAACTCTAAACTGGTTCCAATCTATCTTTACGGCGGACTGGCAGGATCGCTTGCATTTATCGTGTCAACCAATATGTTGCCTAAAGAAGCCGTGGAAGAACCGTTGCTCGGTGGCGCTCCCGCTATTATGGCGCTGGCCGTTGCCGTAACTTTCCTGGCACCAAAATATCGATTGTTTCCCATGATCAACGGAGGCGTACCTCTTTGGGTTCTCACCGCCGTTTTTATCCTCATAGATCTTGCCACCATGGGAAATATCCGGTTTATCTCGGCCCATATTGCCGGTGGAATCGTAGGCCTCGTCTATGCCTGGCAGTTGGAGAAAGGTAATGATCCGGGACTTTGGATGCACCGGTTCTCAAAATGGATATCTAATCTTTTCAATCCGGAAAAAAAATATGAAAAGCCGGTTTCAAAACAGAATTTTTACCGCGCAACGAGAAAGCCTTTTGAAAAGATTCCGCATATCACGCAGCAAAGACTCGATGAAATTTTGGATAAGATAAATCAATCAGGGTTCAATTCACTGGCACAGGAAGAAAAAGATTTTTTAAAAAATGCAAGTCAGCAGGATCTAAATCACTAATTTTCGCCAATGAAGAAAATCGCGGAAACCGTCCTGATCATTGCATCGATTCCTCTAATCAGCATTTTTCTGCTTTCTTCCTTCAGCACCTTTATCCCCACCCACGTTTTCTCATACATCAGCCTGCTGGCGTTAGGATTTCCATTTATCCTTGCCGCCTATCTGCTGATTATGCTTGTGAACTTCTTCGTTGTGAGGAAACTTGCAGTGCTTATGCTGATACTCTTGCCGGCAGCATATTTCAATACCGTAAACACCTTCGCATTTAATCCGAAAAAAGAATTTGTAACCGCAAAAGATTCCACTACACTGAGGATAATGACGTGGAATGTTCAGAGCTTTGCCAATTACCTCCGGAGGAAAAAATCGAACCAGGCATTTAAAACAAATGCACAGGAAATGCTGGACATCATTGAACGTTATAATCCCGATATCCTCTGTTTTCAGGAATACCGGAATGTTGAAAATGCGAAAGGATTTTCACCCGTAAAACACAAACTGTCCGGGCTTGGTTACAACTACAGCTATTGTTCGGAAGACGTTACCCGGGAAATATCGCAAAATAAACTTGTGTACCTCGAAGAGGGCGTGGCAATCTTTAGCAAATATCCGATCCATGACAGCGAAAGAATCACCATCAACAACAACGCTGAGGATCCGGAAAACCTTATTTACACCGATATTCTTTTTCAGGGAAAACCTTTAAGAATATTTACGGCACACCTCATCTCCTTCACCATCTTCAGCGATACCGCCCAGCAAAACAACGCGAATAAAAACATCTACGAAATTACCTATCGCAATCGTCGGGAAGCTGAATACAAGATCAGGGAAACAGAGTTGAAACATGAGGAAGAAGTGAAGATCATCAGAAATGCGATTGACAAGAGCCCGTATCCGGTTGTCTATTGTGGCGATCTGAATGCCACTCCCACTTCTTATACCTACGCCTATCTGAGAAGGAATGATCTGCAAGATGCTTTTCTCGCCAAAGGCTCAGGCATTGGCAATACGTTTTATAAAATCGGTCCCACTTTACGGATCGATGTTATTCTCGCCTCCAAACAGCTCGAACCATTGCAGGCAAAACGCGAACCGCGAAAATTATCTGATCACTTCCCGGTTATTGCAGATTTGAAATGGAGAAAATGATCCTACAAAACGTGATTTCATTCATTCTTCATCCTTTCCTTCATAATTAAATAAAGCAATAGTCCACCTGGGCAACACAATGTGCAAGAGGACTCTTAGTTTACCGAATGTAAATAGCTGTTCAACGCCTCAATATAATTTGCAAATGCTTTTTTGCCCTTTGCCGAAAGTTTGCAGGAAGTATTCGGAAAATTATTTCTGAAATTTTTATTCACCAATATATATCCTGCCTCCTTCAACTTTTGAATCTGCACACTCAAATTGCCTGCCGTTGCTCTTGTCTTTTCTTTGATGGTGCTGAAATCGGCTTCTCCGCATTCCTGCAACATGCTCATTATTGCCAGTCTTAACTGCGAATGGATAACCGGATCAAGGTCTTTAAACATAAAGGATACGATTTAAATTGATAGATTATTTTATCTGATCCAATGCCTGCCGGGTTTGCTCTTTTCCCCAATCCGGATACAGTGATTGAGGTGTAGAACTATTGTACAAACTCATCGCCTTTTCCAGCACCGGTTTTGCTTTATCCTTTCCACCTCCGAATTGTTCCGGCGTATTGAAAAGCGACATTCCTCTCAGATAATACAATCTGGGATTGGCAGAATCCATTGCCATTCCCTTTTCAAGATCTTCCGCTGCCTTCACCCCATAAGACATATAACGGCTCTGCGGATCAACAAGCATCTGCTGCGTTTCCAGCATATTTCTCACGGCATAGAGTTCGGAGTTGTCGTTAATCGCCTTTGCCTTATCAAGCAGTGCAAGTCCCTTCTCTGCATTGGCATCTTTATCCAGATTCTGATCAATCCAGCCCGCGGTTGACAAGGAAAGCGCTGCATAATAATAGGGAAGCCATTTGTCTTTCTCGGCATCGCCAATGCGCTCAAATGCCGCACTCGCCTTTTGAAAATCTTCGGTGGTCTTTGCCTGCTTCATCTGATCAAGCGTTTTTTGCATTGCAGCGGTATATTTATTTGATTGCGCATGCACATTGAGTGAGGCAGCGATTAGAAGAATGATGAATAACGGTTTCATTTGTTATGTTTTAATTGTTTAAAAATTTTTGAACTATAGATTATTATTAATTGCATCCTGCGTTCTGTCGACTCCCCAGCTTAAAAATACGCCAATAAAATAAAACCGTTTTGCCGGAGGCGTAACAGCTTGTTTTATTTTTCCGTCAAAAGAATAATTGTAGTTATATACAGCGTTGTATCCGAGTACATTTGTAACACTTGCCACCAACACCCAGAATGTTTTCGGATTTGCCTTTCCGATGCTCGGAACGTAGTTCAAACTGAATCCCATGTTG
>JAFAEW010000063.1 GCA_023423835.1 Bacteroidota bacterium
GCCCACATCCCTCATGTAATTCAGCCATTGAAAACCGGATATCTGGTAAGGCCTCAAAATGCCTGCAAGGTGCAAAGGCGGATCAACTCGTTCTATTTCATGCTTGTATCTGAGCTTGTCATATTTCTCCTCCAGTTGCACCATCAACTCTTCCTCATCACGTTGCTGATAAAGATCTTCTATTACGCTGAAATGGTATTTACTCAATCTCATTTCAGATGATCTTCCTTCTCCTACTTTAAAAAGCAAAGCGTATTTTTTCAGCCATTCTTCGGGCAAAATTCCAAGCGACCCATCGTTCAACGACACAAACTGCTGTTTCCTGGCAATCGCTTTTTTTATTTCATCCACAGAAACTTTCTGATCTCCGAATTGCACATCAATCTTCGCATCAAACCAATCTGTATTGCTGCTGATAAAGATTTTTGTAGAAGGCCGGGAGGTGTTGAAACGGAAGTTTTTTAAAGCATCAAATCCATAAACCGGCACGTTCATTTCTCTTACCGCATCCGAAAATAAAAAGAACCAGTTATTTTTCAGGACATCCGAACCCTTCAGAATGAGTGTATTTCCTCCTTCAGGCCTGATAAAATTACTATGCAGTGAAGCAAACTTTTCGAGCCATTTCTGCTCAGCATCGAGGTTTCGATAGATTATCTGAAGCTTATTGAATCCCGGAACAATCACTTTTTCCCGGTCATTTTTCTGAACGTTATAACCCTGATAAGTAAACACCGGCTCAAATGAGAGATAGTCTCCTCTTTCTTTTAACTGAATCTTTACTTCAGGCATAACGTTTTTTATCAGTTCCTTTTCAATGTTGTTGAAATGAACGTTATAGATCTTTGATAGCGGCAACACAAAGTCCTTCAACAGTTGCGGCCACTTTTCTGCGGGAATAAACATTTTGCCTTCCGGAAAAAACTTTTCTGCCACGAGCACGTCTTCGGGCTTTTCCCAGAGATAAAAAACATCATGAAATTTAAACAGAAATGCAGTGCCGATTTCGTTTTCGGATATATTGAAATTTCCCGGTGGAATTTTCACTTCACAAAGAATCTCACAACCATCATCGGTGGCATTCACGACAAATTCAGGAGTGATCTTCTTTTCGGAACAGTCCGAAAGCACCAAAGCCGAAGTCTGAAAACTTTTTTGTTTAGGGAGAAAAAAAACGCTGTTTGAATCAGCAAGATGGCTAAACAGCTTTTTATATTTCGGATAAAGGTATTCGCAGATCAGCATTCGCGTTTCTTCAGGAAGCTGATCATCATGTTGCTGAATAATGTTTTCCCAGATGCCGCTGAATGGAGAATTCCGGTTTAAATAGTGACTTACTTCCTGCGGCAATAACTTCCTCAACTGCTGCATCAGTAACTTATCGTCTTCCTCAAAAACCGAAGTATCAATGTATCTGGCAAGATCGAGTTTCTCGATCTTTCCGACAAAACGGCCGGAGTTGTGATCAACTTCACCGAAAACGCCATCAACCTGAATGAAAGGATATTGGTGAGGATTATAACTCAAAACGATTGCGAGCTTTTTGGCCGATTCAGACCGACGTTGAATTTCCGGCAATTCGTGATTTACCGCCACCGCGGGTTCGCATACAAAACTATTGGCCCTTGCCGGCGGCGCAACAGGCGTTGCCAGCCGTTTTATCGAAGCATCCAGGACTCTTAAAAAAGGCTTGCCTTCTTTGTAAGTAAATTCGAATTTGCCTTTCAGATCATCCTCGAGTGAATAGCCGTAAAGGGCAAGTAATTTATTTTTCTCCTTATTCAGGTTTCTGATGCTATCAAAATAGTCGGGGCCGGACTTCCTCAGTAACTGCAGAAATAAAATACATTTATGTACACATAACGGGTGAAGGCTCGTTTGCTGACAACTACAGCTGGTGTCGAAATTTCTTTCCTCATTTTTTTGAATGATCAGCCGGAAAACATCGCCTTCAAACAAAAGCTCAGCCACCACCTTTTCATCCTTTGCTTCTAAAATATTCGCTGCATGGGAACGGAGAAAATCGTCAGCCATTTCAAAGTCGGAGGTGGACGACAGCGCCCTGATCATTTTGAGGTCGAGCTGCTTCATTCTAACAACCGTATGCTGCTGGTTGAATGACCTTTCTGTATCGCCCAGGAGATTCTGGTCTGACATTTCCTGCAACCGGAACAATGCCGCCGCTTCGTGACGGCAAATTTCACCGAGATTATATGGACATCCACACCTCAGTGAAACCGTTTTTTCATCCTTGAACTTATTGATATAAACCTTATAGTAGGTAGAATAAGCGTCGTCCTTAACACGGAATGATACAGATCCGAGCACTTCATTCAGGTCAATAAGTTCTACACCCTTCATGGAAAAAATCTTCTTTCCACGCCGGATAACTTCATCCGTTCCGTTGTTATAAATGTATTTTACTAAATATGGTAAAGCCAATTTTTTACTTATTTTTCAAAAGGTTTATTCAAAAATTTCCCGGCTCAGCCATTCTAAAAAGGCCAATTTGCAAAAGTACAAAAATTAAAGAGTGGCATTAAAATAACAACGCCTTATCATCGGAAAGCTTTGTTAAAGAAATGGGGATTGAGGCGACGGCGAAGAAAAAAAAACAGAAAACGGCTGCTATTAAAAAACCCTTTTAACCACATCAGATATCAATTTTGATTTTCCGAGTGTGTAGTAATGCAGCACAGGCACGCCGGCCTTTTTCAATTCCATACTTTGCTGGTATAACCATTCGGTGCCCACCTTCTCACAATCCTCATCCGATTTGCATTTCCAAATTTCAAGGGAAAGTTCTTTTGGAATATCAACGTGAAATATCCGGGGAAGAATAGATAATTGCCGCTTACTTCCGATCGGTTTTAATCCCGGAATAATGGGAATATTGATGCCGTATTCGCGACATCTTTTTACAAAATCAAAATACTTTTTATTGTCAAAAAACATCTGTGTCATGATGTATTGTGCTCCGGCATCCACCTTCTCCTTCAGCCGCTCCATATCGGTTTCAGGATTGGGCGCTTCAAAATGCTTTTCGGGATATCCTGCTACACCTATGCAAAAATTCGTTTGACCGCCGTTTCTGATGTCATCATCGAGATAGATTCCGTGGTTGAGGTTAACCACCTGTTTGAGCAGGTCGATGGAGTAAGAATGGCCGTCGGCTTCGGGTTCAAAAAACGGATCATTTTTTCCCGCATCGCCTCTAATTACAAGCACATTATCGATCCCGAGAAAATTCAGATCAATCAAGGCATCTTCCGTTTCCCGGCGGGTAAAACCTCCGCAGATGATATGCGGAACAGCATCAACATGATAGTAGTTCATAATTGCCGCGCAGATTCCCACCGTTCCGGGGCGCTTCCTGATTTCAATTTTTTCAAAGCTTCCATCCGCCCTTTTTTTATAGGCCGTTTCACTTCGGTGGTAAGTAACATTTATCCAGGAAGGATTAAATGACATGAGAGGATCCAGATGGTCGTAGATAGAGGTGATGCTTTTGCCTTTCAGAGGTGGCAGGATCTCGAAGGACAACAACGTGGATTTCGCATCTTTTATGTGTTCAGAAATTTTCATCTACCATCTGTTTTTTGATAAAATAACCGGCAAAATAACAGAAAAATAGCATCCGCCAACCTGAAAACTGTTGTTAAGATGGCAATGCACAACCACCGGATATACATCAACCCTTATTTTTGTACAAACTGTTGAATATTGAATCTCGTTATAAAAACAGAAAACCTGGTAAAAAGTTATCGCAACCGCACTGTTGTAAACCATGTTTCCATTGAGGTAAATCAAGGCGAAATTGTAGGATTACTTGGCCCCAACGGCGCCGGCAAAACGACAACCTTTTATATGGTGGTTGGATTGATAAAACCCGACGAAGGAGAGGTATTTTTGAATCAGGAGGAAATTACCGACCTGCCAATGTACAAGCGTGCCAAAATGGGGATCGGCTACCTTCCACAGGAGGCAAGTGTTTTCAGAAAATTGAGTGTGGAAGATAACATCATGGCGGTATTGCAAATGACAGATCTTAGGAAAGAGCAGCGGATTGAAAAAATGGAAATGCTGCTCGACGAGTTTAATCTCAATAAAGTGCGAAAAAACAATGGCGACAGTCTGAGCGGCGGTGAAAGAAGAAGAACCGAGATTGCCCGGGCACTGGCTGTTGATCCGAAATTTATTTTACTTGACGAACCTTTTGCCGGAGTCGACCCGATAGCGGTGGAAGACATTCAGGCCAACGTGGCACGGTTGAAATACAAGAATATCGGCATTCTGATTACAGATCATAACGTAAATGAAACACTGTCCATTTGTGACAGGGCATATCTCCTGATCGAAGGCAAAATCTTCAAACACGGCACGGCGGAGGAACTTGCCGCCGACGAGCAGGTGAGAAGACTTTACCTTGGAACCAACTTCGAATTGAAACGAAAAGACTGGATCATCGAAATGGGAAGACGGGATAAACAGTTTCTATCCGATGATAAGATTACCGGCAGTCTCGACTAAAAGGCGTACAAACGAGCACTCAATCCTGCAAAAACGGATTGTGTTTCTTCTCGTTTCCAATGGTGGTTTCCTGTCCATGCCCGGGATAAACGCGGGTTTCCGGTGGAAGAACCAACAGCTTGTTTTTGATATTGTTAATTAATTGCGAATGATTGCCGCCCGGCAGATCGGTTCTTCCGATACTTCCGAAGAATAATACATCTCCGCCAATGATAAAATTTTGTGCACGGCAATAAAAACAGAGGTGCCCCGGAGAATGACCGGGCGCTTCAATGACTTCGAGCCGGTCTTCACCTAAAGTTATCACATCGCCTTCCTTCAGGTATTCCATTTTTCCCGAAAACTGCTTTATTCCCAATCCCCACATCATTGCCGTTGCCGGGGCCCGCCCGAGAACGGCCGCTTCATCGGCATGCAACTGCAAAGGAAGATCAAAGGTTTCAGCCACCCATTTATTGCCAAAGACATGATCAAGATGACAGTGAGTATTGATCAGCTTCACAGGCCGCAGTTTGTGTTGGGATATAAAATCAAACAAAGCCCTTTCTTCGGCCGGCGTATAGCACCCCGGATCTATAATAATTGCGTCCAGATTTTCGTTCCACAGAACGTATGTATTTTCCTGGACAGGATTAAATGTAAACATCTTAACTTGAAACATAACCTTATTTTTACAATCTTAAATTGAATTACGTTAATTTTAAATTCTTAATGAAAGGATATGCAATTTACCGGAAGAAAAGTATTTGGAATGTTTATTATGTCGGTTTTATTGCCTTGTTTTTTACATGCGCAGGTGAACAGTGTGGAATATGGAAAAAACCGCTTGCAATATGAAAAATTTCACTGGAAATTTTACCAAAGTAGAAACTTCAATACCTATTTCAATGAGGGAGGACTGGCACTTGCAAAATATGTGACCGAGGTGGCAGAACAGGAACTGCCATCGGTGGAAGATGCAGTGGAATACGCGCTGCAATTGCGGGCAAACATTGTACTTTATAACAATTATGATGATTTTAAACAAAGCAATATCGGTCTCGGCGTTGACTGGCAAAATAGCGGCGGCACCACCAAACTCGTCAACAACAAGCTGATCATTTTTTTTGACGGAAATAAGAACAATTTAAAGCTGCAGATAAGACAAGGCCTGGCCAAGATTCTTACCGATAACATTCTTTTTGGTGATGATATCGGCGAATTTGCAAGCAACCAGGCTTTACTCGATCTGCCCCAGTGGCTTACCGACGGATATATTCAATATATAGCGCAGCCCTGGAGTACAACAGACGATAACAATCTGAAAAATGCGATCCTAAGCGGCGATTATAATAATTTTTATGCGTTCGCATTTCACCAACCCAATCTCGCAGGCCATGCCTTCTGGTATTATATTGCTGAAAAATATAAACCTGAAAATGTAACCTATTTCTTATACCTCACGCGTTTGTACAAAAATCTGAATACCGCTTCTCAGAAAATTGCAAAGAAAAAATTCAAGGAGTTGCTGGAAGATTTTATGTTGTATGAACAGGACCGCTATGTAAAAGACATCAAACAAAGAAGAAATGCTCCAAGAGGAAAATTAAGTGTGATTGAAGAACTGAAAAAGGGAACCGATTTTTACAATTTTGCTGCAAATCCAAATCCTAAAAATAATTCTTATGCGGTGGTGCAATACCACAAGGGTTTTTACAGCGTCAAATACGTAAATGATCTGTACGAACCGAAAACGATCCTAAGCTACGGTGTTCGTACCGTTCAAGGTGACATAAATCCTAATTATCCGATCCTTGCATGGGATGGAAAAGGCTCTCGGCTATTGGTGATTTATTCAAAAGAAGCAAAGATTCAAATGTTTGTATACGACGTAATCGCGGGCATCAAACGTTTTCAGCAGGAGATTACCGGCTTCTCTCAAATAATCGATGCCGGATACATGTTTGACGCCAATACCATTTTGCTCAGCGCCGTGAAGGATGGACAAACAGATCTTTTCACCTACAGAATCGATAACCAACGCGTGAAACAGATCACAAATGATAAATATGATGAACTTGATCCCACTCCGGTATCTTTTCCCGGAAGAACGGGAATTATTTTCGCATCAAACCGTCCCGGTGCAGAGCTACCAAAGCCAGATACCGCATTGCCCGGCAATTATCATTTCAACATATTTCTGGTAGATCTTTACAACAACAGTGATTTCAAACAGATTTCGCAGCTCACGAATGTGAAGTATGGAAATGCGCGTTATCCTGCTCAATACAACACCAACCATTTTACTTTCGTGAGCGATGAAAACGGCATCAACAACCGGTGGGCCGGATTGTTCAGCACCGAAAGAGCAGGTCTCGATACCCTCTATTACATTGGAGAGGAAGTTTTGAGAAACCCCGGTGATAAGGAAATGGATTCTACTTTAAAAGCCTGGCAAAAAGCAGAACCCGACAGTGTGAGTTATTACGCCATCTATAAAGATTCTACGTACACCTTCCCAATCACCAACTACCAAAGCAGTTTACTCGAAAGCCATGTAGCAGGAAACAATGATCAGATAAGTGAAGTGAGAAGGGAAGGCGATCTGAAATTTCTGTACAAATTAAACGTTGACTCCATCGCCTTGAGGAAGAGAAATGTAAATGCGAGACCAACGGAATACATCAGAGAATTAATTAAGCGTGACCGCCTCGCCGAAGGAAATGAAGTGTCGGTGCAGCAGCCGAATGCGCCGGCGCCATCTTCAAATGCCTTTCAGAATGAATTTGAAGACGAGGTGTCTGATACATCCCGCGCAATACAGCTATCAGAGAAAACGGTTATTGAACCTGCAACTTCCACGGTATCGGCCAATGCAAAACTCTATAATTATAAACTGAAGTTCAATGCCGATTATGTTATGGCCGGCATTACAAATAATATTCTGATCAATCGCTATCAGCCTTATCAGGGTGGAGCGGGCCCGGTTCAGCTAAACAATGGAAACGACATCAACTTCAGCTTCAGGGCTGCAGTAAGCGATGTGATGGAAGATTATAAGTTTATAGCCGGTCTTCGTTTCGGGACAACACTTTCAGATAAAGATGTTTTACTGTCGTTTCAAAACTACCGCAAACGCATTGACTGGGGCGTAACCTACTACAGGAGCAACATTCATAACTACTTTGGTTTCTTTGATATCCGAAGTCCGTTGAACGCCTTTGACAACAATGTGATTACGAATCTCTACCAGGCTAATTTTTCTTATCCATTCAGTGAGGTGAGGAGCGTTAGATTAACAGCAGGTGTGAGGAATGACCGCGGAATTGTAAAGCCGGTTGACTGGACCGGTTATCCCGATGAGAGCGTATTATCGATCAAAGATTCCAGTGTATCCACGCTGCTTACAAGGTTGGAATATGTGTATGACAATACAATTAATCCAACTCAGAATATCTGGTACGGATTGCGGTGGAAGGCCTATATCGATTATAATGTTCCACTCAGCAAAACTTCAGCTTTAAAAGGGATGAATACCTATAACGTTGGTGTTGATGCCAGGCATTATCTGCAGATTTACCGCAATTTTATCTGGGCGACAAGGGTTGCGGCGGACTTTTCTTTCGGCGATGCAAAACTCATCTACTACCTCGGAGGCGTAGATGGCTGGGTAGGTCCGAAATTCAACAACGCGAATCCTCCGGCCAATGACCAAAGCTATGCGTATCAGTCGCTCAGTGTCAATATGAGAGGATTTATTCAGAATGCGGCAAATGGCAATAATGCGGTTGTGATCAATAGTGAATTGAGGTTGCCGGTGTTTACAACTTTTTTTGATAAGCCGATAAATAACGCCTTTCTGAGAAATTTTCAGCTCGTTCAGTTTTTTGATTTCGGAACCGCCTGGAACGGTTCATACAACAAGATTGAGCGGCCTACCTATGTGTACGGACCTGTATCGGCGAATAATCCCATCATCATTAAACAGAAAGCAGGTGGTATCGGACCATTTGCTGGCGGATATGGTTTTGGAGCGAGAAGTACGCTGCTCGGTTACTTTATGAAGATTGATGCCGGTTGGCCGATGAACGGGATCTTTAAAGGAAAACCGATCTGGTATTTCGCATTAGGATTTGACTTCTAATTGTCATCAAAAGCAGTATAAATGGAGAACATTGCGGTTCTCCATTTTTTTTCCCGAAGAAAAATTATGGGCAGGTGTAAGTGGGGTAATTTCAAAACCATCCCCTTCGCTTAAAAATGTAGATCATCAGCAGTGGAATGAGGATCATTACCCCCACCGCAATATAAAATCCTTCATTCTGGTGTGCCAGTGGAATAACAGAAAAATTCATCCCGAAAATGCCTCCGATAACCGTTGCCGGAGCCATGAGACAGGTAACGATGGCAATAACTTTCATCACTTCATTCAGCCGGAGATTTACCTTATTCATATACAGGTCCTGCAGGCTCATCACCATATCGCGATAACTTTCGACCAGATCATTCGCCTGAACAATATGATCGTAAATATCCTTAAAGTACTTCGTAATCCGTTCTTCCAGCAAATCGCTGTCGCTTCTCAGGATGGCGTTGATGATGTCTCTAACCGGCGCAATATTTTTTCTTAAAATAATCAGCTCCTTTCTGAAGCCGTTTAACTGACCCAGCGAGCGAACGTTGGTAGAACGAATGATCTCATCTTCCAGTTGTTCGATCTTCCCGCCAAGCTTTTCAAGCACAACATAATACTGATCAACGATGAGATCGATCATGGAGTAGAGCAGATAATCGCAGCTCCTTTCCCGCACTTTGGAATGCGGCATTCTAAGGCGTTCCCGGATGATATTAAAAACGTCTTTCCCATTGTTTTCCTGGAAGCTTATGATAAAGTTGTTTCCAAGTGCAATACTTATCTGTTCGGTTTCAATGGAGGCAGATTTTTCATCGAAATAAAGCATGTTTAACAGGCAAAACAGGATATTACCAAATTCATCCATCTTTGGACGCTGACCTTCACTTAAAATGTCTTCCGCAAGAAGGGCATGGATTTCAAATTCGGTGCACAATTTTAAAACATCTTCCTTTCTGATGCCTTCAACGTTGATCCAGCTTTTGTCTTTATTGTTTTTATACTTGAATAATTCCTCCACGGTTTTAAGCTCATGCTCTTCAATGAAGCCGGCATCATAGTTAAAAACGTAGATACAGACCGGCTGTCCTCCTCCTGCCGTTGTTAATACGCCCGGGGACAGCAAATTTTGATTCGTTTCTATTGCCTCCTTCTCAGCGGGCAAAACGGTTCTGATCGGTTTATCTCGCACCCTGGATACTTATTTTGATAATTGTTTATAAATGCTTTTAGTTGCGGCAATAAACGTACTAAATTTAGTAATGCGTTAATTTCGTTTTTAAACGGGCGCCTTCATGCCTTGTAAAACATCCGATATGATAAAACAACTTTCCTTTTTTTTATTAGCGATAGCAATTCCTTTGCTGTCTTACTGCCAGCATCCCGAAACAATCCAGCAAATCAGGGAATGGAAATTTTCGGTGAATCCTACCTGGCAGGATGAGTTCGATAAAAACGGATTGCCTGACAGCTCAAAATGGAGTTACGATATCGGCGGCAGCGGATGGGGAAACAATGAAAAGCAATATTACACGAATGATAAAAATGCTGTGGTAACGAGTGGAATTCTCAACATCATTGCAAAAAAAGAAGACTTTAAAGGGATGGATTATACTTCTGCGCGCATGGTAACGAAAAATAAAGGTGACTTTTTGTATGGAAGGATAGAAGTAAAAGCGCAGCTTCCAACGGGACGGGGATCATGGCCTGCCATATGGATGTTGCCCTCCACCAAAAAATACGGCGGCTGGCCAAACAGTGGAGAAATAGATATAATGGAACAGGTTGGGTATGATGAAAAAAATATCCATTTCAGCATCCACAATGAAGCCTTTAACTGGCCGAAAAACACGCAAAAGACCGCTCAGAAAATTATTCCCACGGCTTGTTCCGACTTTCATATATACCGGATGGACTGGACGCCGGATTATATAATGGGATTTATTGACGGAGAGGAATATTTCAACTTTAAAAATGATGGCGAAGGTGCAGCGCATTGGCCATTTGATGAACCCTTTTATCTTATTTTAAACATTGCCGTAGGGGGCAACTGGGGCGGGCAAAAAGGAATTGATGATTCCATTTTTCCTGCGAAAATGCTGGTTGATTACGTGCGGTATTATTCCCTCGAACCTTAGAAAAATGGCAATAGTAGAGAAGACGAAAGCAGTCGTTTTGAAGACCGTAAAATACGGCGAATCCAGTATCATCTGTACCGCTTATACCTCGGTATTCGGATTGCAGTCGTACCTCATCAAAGGAATAAGAAAAAGTACAAAAAGATCAGCGGGAGACAGCAACTATTTTCAACCGGGCGCCATATTACAGATGGAGGTTTATCACAATCCTTTCAAGCAGCTTCAATTCATTAAGGAATACCAGTGGGCAGTTTTATACCAAACCATTTTCTTTGACGTGGTAAAAAATGCTTCGGTTCAATTTATGATTGAGCTGATTTTAAAAACCTGCAAAGAGCCGGAGTCAAATTCCGAATTATTTGATCTTATTGAAGATTGTTTTGTGAAAACCGATCAATATGAGCAAAAAGATGTAGCCAATATTCCACTTTATTTTATCCTGCAACTGGCGAAATATCTTGGCTTCCAGATCAGTGGGAAATATGATGAGGAACATAATATCCTCGATCTTGAAGAAGGAAATTTTACAGCAATCATCCCTTCTCACACCAATTTTCTGATGGATGAAGATGCATTGATATCGTTCCGGCTATTAACCGCAAACGGACCGGGAGAACTGAAGGATATTTCACTCAACAGAATCAGAAGGAGAAACCTGCTGTTGGCTTATCAATCCTTCCTGGCATTGCATATAGAAGGATTTAAAGAATTGCGATCATTTGCCGTGTTGCAACAGATTCTTTAAAGGCGGTGCTGCCGGATCTCATCTACCACTGCAGGATCGAGTAAGGAGGTAGTATCACCAATATTTTCCAGCTCGCCTTCGGCTATCTTCCTTAAGATTCTTCTCATGATTTTTCCGCTTCTTGTTTTCGGAAGTCCGCTTACAAACTGTATTTTATCTGGCTTTGCGATTGGCCCGATCAGCCGGCCTACGGTTTGATGAATGTCTCTTCTCGTGAGTTCACGGTCATCCTGCGATCCGGTGTAAATGACATACGCATAAATTCCTTGTCCTTTGATATCGTGGGGATATCCCACCACTGCGCTTTCCACTACGCCTGTATGCATGTTGATGGCATTTTCAACTTCCGCAGTTCCGATCCTGTGACCGCTTACGTTTAATACATCATCTACCCTTCCCGTGATCCGGTAATTTCCTTCGGCGTCTTTAAGGGCGCCGTCACCTGAGAAATATTTTCCGGGGAAGGCAGAAAAATAGGTGTTTTTATATCGTTCGTGATCACCATAGGTTGTCCTGATGATCGAAGGCCAGGGCGCTTTGATACAAAGATTTCCCTTTGTAATCCCCTCTTCGTCGGGTTGGGCTTCCTTTCCATCCTCATCCATCAAAACCGGCTGAACGCCGGGCATGGGAAGCGTGGCCCAGCTTGGCTTTGCAGGCGTTATACCCGCGATGTTTGATATCATGATACCCGCGGTTTCAGTTTGCCACCAGGTATCAACTATCGGACATTTTCCCTTCCCGATATTGTTGAAATACCAGTGCCAGGCTTCTTCGTTGATCGGCTCACCAACAGATCCCAAAACCTTTAAGGAAGACAGGCTCTTCCCCTCAATTGGCGCGGTTCCAAAACCCATTAAACTTCTGATCGCCGTGGGCGCCGTATAGAGCGTATTTACCTTAAATTTATCTACGATCTCCCAATACCTTCCCGCATCGGGAAAGGTTGGAATTCCTTCAAACATCAGGGAGGTTGCACCGGCGCTGAGCGGGCCATAAACGATGTAGCTGTGGCCCGTTATCCAGCCAATGTCGGCGGTGCAAAAATATACATCGCCCGGTTGGTACTGAAATACATTCACGAAGGTATAATTTACGAACACCATGTAGCCTCCGCAGGCGTGAATAACACCTTTCGGCTTTCCGGTTGATCCGCTGGTATACAAGATAAAAAGGGGATCTTCAGCGTCCATTTCCTCTGCGGGACAATCCTTGAGCCCCAGTGTTTCAATCTTTTTTATCTCATCTTCCCACCAGACGTCCCTGCCTTTAATCATGCTGACAGGCGTACGTGTGCGGGTGCAGACGATCACCCTTTTCACTTTCGTATTTCCCATGAGCGCATCATCTATCACCTCCTTCAGCGGAATATCTTTTGCCCCTCGAAATGCACCGTCGCAGGTAACAATGTATTCGATTCCTGCATCATTCAACCGATCGGCGATGCTCTGCGCACTGAATCCCCCAAATACCACTGAATGAATGGCGCCAATTCTGGCACAGGCCAAAACGGCGATGGCGAGTTCAGGAATCATTCCCATATAAATACAGACGAAATCGCCTTTCTTTACACCATTGTTTTTAAGTACGTTGGCAAACTGACAAACCTTGGTGTAGAGGTCTTTGTAGGTTAGCACACGGTGGTGTTCCGATGGATCATTCGGCTCCCAGACCAGGGCTGGAACATTACCGTTCTTTTCGAGCTGACGATCGAGGCAATTCTCCGTAATGTTTAACCTGCCCCCTTTGAACCACTCAATTTTCGGCTCTTCAAAGTTCCACTCGAGTACACTGTCCCATCTTCTTCTCCATTGAAAATAGCTAGCTATTTGTCCCCAAAAGCCTTCCGGATTTTCAACACTTCTTTTATACACGCTTTGGTATTCTTCCAGCGATTTGATCTGGTATGGGTATGACATGGTAATGAGATTTTGCGAGGCCCAATTTACAACTTCTATCGGTTATATAAAAAGTTGAAAAAATTTTAATATACAATTTCCCGCAATCTATTAAACTTAACTTTGCCTGATGTCAATAGAAGTAAAGGGTATCACGAAAATTTACGGGTCCCAGAAAGCGGTAAATGATATCAGCTTCAGTATTGGTAAAGGCGAGATCGTTGGCTTCCTCGGTCCAAACGGCGCCGGGAAAAGTACAACCATGAAGATTATTACCGGATTTTTGCCGCCCACTTCCGGCTCCGCAAAGGTTTGCGGAATCGATGTGGTAAAGGATCCGGTAGCCACAAAGAAAAAAACCGGCTACCTTCCTGAATCGAATCCGCTGTATTACGACATGTATGTGAGAGAATACCTGCGCTTTGTGGGCGGTATCTACCAGGTTGAGCACAACAAATCCGTAGTGGAAAATACCCTGGATCTGGTTGGTATCAAAGGAGGGGAACGAACAAAAAAACTGGGTCAGCTATCAAAGGGGTATAAGCAGCGGGTTGGATTGGCAGCCGCGTTGATGCACAACCCCGAAGTGCTGATTCTTGATGAACCCACCACTGGTCTTGATCCAAACCAAATCATTGAGATCAGAAATGTAATAAGAGAACAAGGCAAAGACAAGACGGTTTTGTTCTCTTCGCACATCCTGCGGGAAGTGGAGGCGATTTGCGACCGCGTCATCATCATCAACAAAGGCAACCTTGTAGCCGATAATTCCCTCAGCGGATTGAGCCGTTCGGGTGCGGAAGATTTTGTGGTAGTTGCCTTTAAAGAAAAAATTCAACCGGAATTACTGCATGCGTTGGCACCGGCGGAATCGGTCATCCGTGAATCGGAATTTCAGTGGAAAATACGCACGGCAGATGGAGACAGCTTAAGAAAACATCTGTTGGCACTGGCAATTGGGGAAAACCTCAATATTACCTCCCTGCATTCAGAAAAAAATGATTTGGAATCGGTATTCAAATCGCTGACCGAAGGATGACAGCAGCAGGATTTCGGCCTTTAGATTCTTTTGCTTTTCGGAATGGAATTGAAAACAAGATCGTATGAATCATTGATCATCTCCATTAAAATACCTGACTCTATTGATCCATCAATAAGTACCGTATTCCAATGTTTTTTATTCATGTGATATCCCGGCTGTACCGCCAGGTATTTTTCACGCCATTCAAGAGCTTTCTCCGGTTCGCACTTTACGTTGAAGGAGGTTGGAACAGAGAAGAGATTGGTAAGCAAAAATATCTTTCCAAATACTTTAAAAACCAGCGTTTCTTCTCCAAAAGGAAAGGATTCCGAAACGCCGGTTTTTGACAAGCAGTATGATCTCAAGGTTTCAATATCCATAACTAATAATTAAGCAGTCACTAATCCGCTATTTAAAAGATATTCTGCAATTTGTACCGCATTGGTAGCAGCACCTTTTCGCAGATTGTCGCTTACCACCCAAAGGTTTAAAGTTTTGGGTTGCGATTCATCGCGCCGCACCCTTCCCACAAAAACATCGTCTTTGTTATGCGCCGTTATTGGCATCGGATACAATTGCTTCCCGTTATCGTTTAAAAGCTTTATTCCCGGTGCATTACGGAGAAGATCAATCACTTCTTCTTCCGTGAACTCCCGGTCCAGTTCCACATTAATGCTTTCGCTGTGGCCCCCGATTACCGGAATTCGCACTGCGGTGGCCGTAATAGAAATCGATGAATCGCCCAGAATCTTTCTGGTTTCATTTACCATCTTCATTTCCTCTTTGGTATAACCATTTTCGAGAAATACATCAATTTGCGGAATGATATTCAAGTCGATCTGATAAGGATAAACTTTGGCACCGGCAGTTCCGTTTCGTTCGTCCATCAATTGATCAACGGCCAGCTTTCCTGTTCCGGTCACACTTTGATAGGTACTCACCACGATGCGCTTTATTCCATAACGCTTCTGAAGCGGATGTAATGCTAAAACCATTTGAATGGTAGAACAGTTCGGATTTGCAATAATCCGGTCATTGCGGTCAATTACGTTGGCATTGATTTCCGGAACCACGAGTTTTTTGGAAGGATCCATTCTCCAGGCGCTGCTGTTATCCACCACAACCGTTCCCTGATCCGCGAATTTTGGCGCCCATTCGAGCGATGTATTTCCGCCCGCAGAAAATAAGGCGATATCGGGACGAAGGGAAACCGCTTCTTCCATACCAAGAACCTTAATTTTTTTGCCATCAAACACGATCTCCTTCCCGACAGACCGTTCTGATGCCACCGGCACCAATTCGGTCACGGGAAACTTCCTTTCTGCTAAGATTTCCAACATTTTTGATCCAACCAAACCGGTGGCGCCAACTACTGCTAATTTCATTCCTCAAAATTAATGGAAACAAAAATGAAACGTTTTTTCTCAGTTGACATCCATTCGTTTTTCAAGCCCTGGTGGAAACGTTTTTCGAAATTCCATGACTTTGAAAAGCAGCCAGGACCGGGCAGATTATTAAACCTCCTTTTATTTCTGCATCTGGCTCAGAATCGTTTTGAAATAACGTTTTCTATCGCGTTCCTCTTTTGTCATGTCTTGCGCTTTAATTGGATTCTGCTCTGTGGGATCGATACTTATATTGTAGAATTTACCTTTCCCCTTTCCGGTTTTATCATACAATTTGTACGTGGTATCGCTTACCCAGCGTTCCAATGGAATATTATCTATCGGATTATTATCCCAATGACAAAACACCCAATCCCGGTCTGTGCCGTCCTGTTGAAGCATATCGTCATAAAAGCTCACCCCATCAATTGTTCCATAAGTTGTTGGAACCGGAATTTTTGCAGCATCAGCCAGGGTTGGTAAAAAGTCTGTAAAATCAACGAGCGTCTCACTTTTTATGCCGGGTGCGATGGTGCCCGGCCAATAAGCTATGATCGGCATATTGGTACCGAATTTAGTGGTCTGCAGTTTTGTGCCGTTGACGGTTTGTCCCCTCCATTGTGATTGAACCTTTTGATAAGACTGTGTTGCAGAAGTAAACAGGATCAAAGTATTTTTATCAAGTCCTTCCTCTTCGAGTTTCTGGATTGTTTGCCCCAAAATTTTATCTAAATAGGTGACCATTCCGGGAAAATATTTGAAGTCTGAAAGGACGTTATCCAAACGGTGATTCCAGGAGGCAAAATTTGGATCATCGGGGGTGGGAACCCAGGGTGTAGCGGGCAACAGGCTCGCATACACCGCAAAGAACGGCTTTTGTTTGTTTGAATCTATGAACGAACACATGTAATCAAATAACATGTCTTCAGAGTATTTTCCGGTGATGAGGCTGTCTGGCAGAAATTGGTTCTCCACAAACAATTTCGGATCTTTATAGCGACGCGACCTTTGCCCGTGGCCAAAAGGTAGGAAAGTTATATAGTCGTCAAATCCTGCATTATGAATAGTAGTATCTCCGCCTCCAAGTTGCCATTTACCGGCCCATAAAGTTGCATAGCCCGCGTCTTTCAGCATGTTGCCAATAGTCTTTTCCCCGGGCGGAAGATAACCCCAGTATAAGTAGTTTCTGAAATTATATTTTCCCGTTAGAATGGCCATTCGCGAGGGCGATCCATCGGGATGATTATATGCCTGGGTGAAATGAATTCCATTGGCGGCCACGAAATCCATATTGGGTGTGTAATAAGATTCTCCGCCGTTGTAAGATGGCAGTTCAAATCCGAAATCGTTGGCAACAAAAACAATAATATTTGGCCGATCATCGTCGAGCCTTGCATTGTGTGCCTCAAGGGAGGCAGGAGATTGCCGCTCCTGAAATTCCTTCTTACAGGCAGTAAAAAAACCGATAAAAACGGTAAAAATGATAAGCATTGGTACACGATCCCTTCGCTGGAAAATGAGAAAGGATCTTACCTTTTCCCTGGTAAAAATTTTCTTCATTATGGTTTTGTTTTTAGGTAAGTGAATGCGTCAATATAGAAAAAAAAACTATAAGAAGGAATTTTTTCTTAGACTTTTAGGGGCAAAAAGGACCTCATCTGTAGCAATGGAAAGGACGAAAGACGAAGTTAAAGTGTAGAGAAAAATAGAATCTGATTTAACGGCATCCGCAGGAAACAAAAAAAAAGGTACTGATTTTCAAGAATGAAGATAAAAAAAAGCGCCGGTTTTTTTCCGACGCTTTTTCTTTACCAGATCTTTATCCTCGAACTGTCCGGAAGATACATTTTATCGCCCGGCTGTACATTGAAGGCCGCATAAAAAGGCTGAAAATTCATCAACGGTCCATTCACTCTCCAGATGGCAGGAGAATGGGGGTCAACATTAATCAACTGCCTTGCTCTTTCATCTTTTAACTTACTTCTCCAGATCTGAGCCAGAGAAATGAAGAAACGCTGATCGGGCGTAAACCCATCGATCCTAGTGGTATCTTTTCCTTGCGGAGTCATTTTAAAGGCATCGTATGCAATACTTATTCCTCCGAGATCTGCAATGTTTTCGCCGTTTGTTAACGAGCCGTTTACATGCAGTGAATCCAATACCGTAAACCCATTATACTGATTAATAACCTGATTCGCCTTTTTCTGAAACTTGCTATAATCTTCTTTACTCCACCACAATTTCATATTTCCGTCTTTATCATATTGCGCTCCCTGATCGTCAAACCCGTGCGTCATTTCATGGCCGATTACCATTCCGATTCCACCATAATTTATTGCATCATCGGCGTTAGGATCGAAGAAGGGAAACTGTAAAATCCCGGCGGGGAAAACGATTTCGTTGAATGTGGGGTTGTAATACGCGTTAATGGTTGGAGGCGTCATTCCCCACTCGGTTCTGTCAACCGGCTTGCCAATTTTTGAAGTCTGGTAAGCATATTCATTTCTTGCAGCTGACTGGAGATTTTCGTAAAACTTATCCTTCTCAATGTCCACCTTGCTGTAGTCGCGCCACTTATCCGGATAGCCGATTTTTTTCAGAAAAGTTTCCAGCTTTGCTTTCGCTTCAACTTTTGTGCTGTCGCTCATCCAGTCGAGCTGATTGATGTGTTTTTCGAATGCTTTCTGAAGATTGTTTACGAGATCCTGCATTCTCTTCTTGGCATCCTCGGTGAAATATTTTTTTACATACAACTGGCCGAGCGCTTCACCAAGATAATTATCTGTGGAAGAAGCCATGCGCTGCCAGCGGGGTTTTATTTGTTGCTGTCCGGTAAGTGCTTTTCCGTTATACTCAAAATTTGCATTAACAAACTCTGAGCTTAAGGCATCGGAAGCCGCATCAATTGTATGAAATCTCAAATAATCTTTCCACGTATCTACAGGAACAGAAGTCAGTAAAACGTTCACTTTTTCGTAGAAGGCAGGCTGTCCCACATTTACAGAATCGGTCTTGATGTTCATATTATCGAGCAGGGTGGAAAATCCAAAAACGGGCATTTTCTTATTCAGATCTGCCACGGCCATTTTATGATAGTTGGATTCGGGATCCCGCAATTCTACGTTTGTTTTATGGCTTCCTGCCATTTGCTTTTCCAGCGTATAAACTGCAGCTGCTTTCTTTGCTGCCGTAGCAGAATCATCGCCGGTTAAAGTGAACAGCTTTTTCATATAGGTCATGTAAGCGTCCACCACTGCCTTGGTTGCAGCATCGGTTTTGAAATAATAATCCCGGTCGGGTAATCCCAATCCTCCCTGGTAGAAGATGAGTATGTTTTTGGCGCTGTTTTTCTCATCTGCACCAACGTAGGTTCCAAATAAAATACTGTTCATCGACTTCTGTTCATCGGCAACATATTTCATGATGTCTTTCGCATCCTTAATACTACTGATCTTTTCCAGCTCCGGCTTTACCGGATCATACCCTCTCGATTCGATAGCAGCAGAATCCATTCCTGAGGTGTAAAAATCTCCCACCTTTTGTTCCAATGAACCTTTAGCCGCATTACTTTTCGCTGCATCTTCCAGTAATCCTTTCAAAGCCTCCCTGGTTTTATTTCTCAGATCGAGAAATGCGCCGATACCCGATTCCGTAGAAGGAATTTCTGCAGTTTTCAACCAGCCTCCGTTTACAAACATAAAGAAGTTGTCGCCTGGCTTTACGGTTGAATCAAAATAAGCAGTTTCGATAAACTTCCTGTTTGTTTCCGGTGGTTTCTCATCAGACTTGCAACCAACATAGCCGGTTACAGCCAATGCAGCAAGAAGCGAAAAAACAGTGTACTTTTTCATATAAAATAAATTAGAGCCCAAAGTAGAGAAATTTCAAAAAAACATTTCATAATTTTTTCAAACGACTGATCAGCCTGATGAGTGGCTTAAACGGCAGCAGCAGCTACTTTCCTCTCGCCTATTTGCTGACGCCACATTGCATAGTATAATCCTTTTTCCTGCAAAAGGCTATGATGGTTGCCGGTTTCAACAATCCTGCCTCGCTCTAATACAAAGATCCGGTGGGCGTGCATGATGGTGCTGAGACGATGCGCAATCAAAACCGTAATTTGTTCGCGTTGACTTGAAATATCTTTAATGGTGTTTGTAATTTCTTCCTCGGTAATTGAATCGAGGGAGGAAGTTGCTTCATCGAAAATCAATAAGTTGGGATGTCTCAACAATGCTCTCGCAATGCTTAACCGCTGTTTCTCTCCGCCACTTAACTTTAATCCGCCTTCACCAATCACCGTCTCCAAACCATATTCAGCACGGGAAAGCAAATGATTGCAGCTTGCCTTCATCATCGCATCCAACATTTCATTGTCGGTTGCACCGGGTTTAACAAATTGCAGGTTTTCGCGAATCGTGCCTGAGAAAAGTTGTGTGTCCTGCGTTACGAATCCGATTTGATTTCTCAATTCATCAAAATCGATTTCATTGCTGTTGATATCATTGTAAAGTATTTCTCCAGACATTGGCCGGTATAATCCTACCAGCAGTTTTACCAACGTACTCTTTCCTGAACCTGAAGGCCCAACAAATGCGATCGTTTCTCCTTTTTTCACATCAAAGCTGATACTGTCCAACGCTTTAAATTTAGTAGATTGATGTTTAAACGATACGTCATTAAACTGCAGATGTTTTATCGCACCAACACGCACGGGGCTCATCGGCTTTTGTTCGGTTTTGTTTTGCATCAGCTTTTCGAAATTGCCAAGCGAGGCTTCAGCTTCCCGGTAAGAAATAATTATGTTGCCGATTTCCTGCAACGGTCCGAAGATGAAGAAGCTGTAAAACTGCAGAGAGATCATTTGACCAATCGTAATGACATCGCGAAAGATCAGCCACATCAAAATGAAAATAATGGATTGGCGCAGGGCATTCACCATCGTTCCCTGGATGAAGCTAAAAGCGCGGATACTCTTGACCTTTCGCAATTCAAGTCCTAAGATCTTATAGGTATTTTGATTCAATCTTTCCACTTCCTGCTCAGTGAGGCCGAGACTTTTCACCAGTTCAATGTTTCGCAGGGATTCGGTAGTAGAACCCGCGAGGGCATTGGTTTCCTGCACAATATTCTTTTGAATCTTTTTGATCCGTTTACTGAGGATATTGATGATGATGCCAATGAGAAAGGTACCACCAAAATAAGTGGGAATAATGATCCAGTGGAGCTGAAAAGAATAAATACTTACAAACACCACGCTCACCAGAATGCCAAATACTATGTTGATAAAATTACTGATAAAACGTTCGGTATCTAATCTTACTTTGGTTAAGATCGAAAGTGTTTCTCCGCTTCTTTGGTCCTCAAACTGTTCGTAGGGAAGCCGCATCGAATGTTTGAGTCCGTCGGTAAATATTTTTGCACCAAATTTTTGAATGATAACGTTTGCAAAATAATCCTGGAAGGCTTTGGCAATGCGGCTTACCATTGCCGTACCTACGAGCAATAAAAGATAAAAGCCCACTCCGCGGATATAGTCGCTTTCAGTTCTTTCAATTCCTTCGGGGGTCGTGTGGGGATGATTGGCAAAATGATCAATCAGTTTCCCGAAGATCAGCGGATCAAAAAGTGAAAAGGTTTGATTAATCGCAGCCAGTACAAGAGCAAGCACGACGAGCCATTTATATGGTTTGAGATATTTAAGTAGAATCTTCATTTTTCAACAGATTTTTTTCACGGTCGCACAATAATAAAATCAGAAATTCATTAAGATCAAGCTATAAAATTAAGAGGCAGGGCGGAAATTCCGCTTTTTTTATTAATCCTATTCCTCTAACTTAGGATTGAAAAAATGACAGGATATGGAAACAGAAAAACAAAGAGATGAAAAATTATGGGCGATGGCTAGAAAAAGAATCGATTTCAGAAGGAGTTTATATGCTTATCTGTCCATCAATGGAATTTTTTGGATAATTTGGTGGATCACCACAGGGCAATATGAAGGATTGAAAGGTTTTCCATGGCCGTTGTGGATTATGATAATCTGGGGGATTGTGGAGATATTTCAATATTACGATGCATTCGGGGATGAAAAAAGAATCGAGAAAGAATACCACCGACTGGATAAAAAAAGAAATCTGAATCAGTAAAAGAAGCGAACTTTCGATTGAACAAAAACAAGTATGAATCAGCCAAAACGATTATTTGATTGTATAGAAGTACAACTGCAAAAATTCCCGAAAAAGGATATGTTGTCAGCCAAAATTAATGGAAGTTGGAAATCCTTCAGCACGGAGGAAGTCAGAGATATTGTTGCGAAATTAAGTGCGGGACTATTAGAGTTGGGAATCAGATCCGACGACCGCTCAGATGAAGGAACCGACAAAATTGCGATTATCAGTAATAACCGGCCCGAATGGATTTTTACCGATCTCGCTGTACAGCAGGCGGGCGCCGTGCTTGTTCCCCTCTATCCCACTACCAATCCACTCGAAATAAAATTCATTCTGAACCAGGCGAAAGTGAAATACATTTTCGTGAGCAACAGCGAAATGGCCGACAAGATTAATGGTATCAGAAATGAAGTTCCGACCCTTTTGAACATCTATTCATTCGATCCGGTTGAAGGCGTTGAGCCCTGGACAAACGTATCGGCCCTTGCAACAAAAAATTCGATGGAGAAAGTTGAACAAATAAAAGCAGGCATCACGGAAAATGACCTCGCTACAATCATTTATACATCGGGTACAACAGGCACTCCGAAAGGGGTAATGCTCACCCATAAAAATATCGTAAGTAATGTTATCTATACAAAAGCTACTTTTCCCTTTCCCGACGAACCGGGCTTCAGGGCATTGAGTTTTCTTCCTTTGAACCATATCTACGAAAAGTGTACGACCTACATTTATATGTTCAGCGGAATGGGAATCTACTTTGCCGAAAGTTTGGAAAAGATCGGCGAAAACATCAGGGAGGTACAGCCGCAGGTCTTCGCCACCGTTCCGCGACTGCTGGAGAAAGTGTATGAAAAGATTATGGCTAAAGGCGAAGAATTGACGGGCATAAAACGGAAGTTGTTTTTTTGGGCGGTAGATCTGGGAACGAGGTATGATAACAACATCAACCGGGGTGCGGTCTATAACCTGCAACTCGCCATTGCAAACAAACTGATCTTCAAAAAATGGCGTGAGGCGCTCGGGGGAAATATTTATGCAATCATAACGGGTGGCGCCGCTGCCCAGGAAAAATTGTTGCGGATCTTCAATGCCGCAAAGATTCCGCTCTACGAAGGCTACGGTCCTACGGAAAACAGCCCCGTCATTTCTGTGAATTGTCAAACCCCCGGCGATTCAAAATACGGAACGGTTGGCATCCCATTGAAAGGAATAGAGGTAAAATTAGCAGCCGACGGAGAGATACTTGTGAAAGGAACCACCGTTATGAAAGGGTATTATCTTAGGCCGGATCTAACGGCTGAAACGGTGATTGACGGGTGGTTGCACACCGGCGATATCGGCACCTGGGTAGATAAAAAATTTCTGAAAATAACCGACCGAAAAAAAGAACTATTCAAAACAAGCGGTGGAAAATATGTGGCTCCTCAGCCAATAGAAAATAAATTAAAAGAAAGTCCCTTCATTGAACAGATTCTCGTGGTGGGATCAGAGCGGAAATTTGTGGGCGCACTGATTGTTCCTTCATTTACTAATCTTGAAAACTGGCTCGAGAAAAACGGACTGCCAAAATTATCGAAAGAGAAGGCATTAAATGATCCAAAGGTTTTGGAATTATTCAAACAGGAAGTCGAGGAAAAAAATCAGTATTTCAATCATGTTGAACAGATAAAAAAGTTTGAATTACTGCCAAATGAATGGGGAATCGAAACCGGCGAGATGACGCCGAAAATGAGTTTGAAAAGAAAGATCATCATGGAAAAATACAGGGATGCAATTGACAGAATTTACTCGTAAAATCTATACTTCCGCGGAATCATAAACCACCACTTTTTCCCACAGATGGGAACAGTTTTCGACAAATTTTTTGTGGATGGGATGATCCTGGTAAGCCTTCTGATCTTCAACGGTTTCAAAAAACATCAGTTCTGACACATCGAAACTCGCATCTACTACGTCGCGCTGTTCGGTTGTAGCCGGAAGCCCGATGTGCAGTTGTTTTACAACTTCAATCTGCCTCAGTGTTTTCAATCCTTCTACCAATTGCTCTGCGTCCGGTTTTGATCCGGGATTTTTCAGCCAAAAAAACACATTGTGCAAAATATATTTTTTGCCTCGGTTTGAAGGAATAAATGAAAATCCAACGGCACCGGATAAGAGAGCGGCGGTTGATAAAAACCTTCTTCTGTTCTGCATATTAGATGAATAAGTGTTGAAGATAATATTTAACTTCTCCGCAGGAAAATAAATGGCGGTCTTTTTGAGGTATTGCATAAAAAAAACAGATGAAAATATTTCAACGCTCTGTTTCGCTGCCTGCGAGAAAACGAGGGTTTTATCTCATTACAAGTGAAGTTGAAAAATCGGTTCCGGAGATGAGGGAGATAAAAACCGGACTTTGCCAGGTCTTTCTCCAGCATACTTCCGCTTCTCTATCGATCAATGAAAATGCAGATCCTACGGTAAGAAAAGATTTTGAAACCTTCTTTAATAAAGCCGTACCTGAAAGTGGTTTCCATTATTTACATGACCAGGAAGGGCCGGATGATATGCCGGCTCATTTGAAATCATCCATGCTCGGTTGTTGGGTTCTTATTCCCGTTGAAAACGGAAGACTTGCATTGGGAACCTGGCAGGGAATTTATCTGGGCGAACATCGGGTTGCGGGTGGTGACCGTAAAATTGTAATTACCGTATGGGGAGAATAATATCGTGCGGCCAAATCGTTCTAACAAAAATTCCACACTTTTGCATAATCAATTAAGTTTGCGGATATGCAGTTTAAGAAAGGCCTGATCGCGTTAGCACTTGTTGGATTAACATTGATTTTATCGTTGTCAAACAGTGGTTGTGCCAATATCATCCCTCCAACGGGCGGACCTCGAGACAGCCTTCCTCCGGTTTTGGTTAATGCTACTCCCGCTGATTCTTCGCTTCATTTTACAGACAATAAAATCGTCTTAACCTTCGATGAATACGTGCAACTCGATAATAAACTGAATGAAGAATTGATTGTGTCGCCCAACCCGCAACAGGTTCCCTCCATAATGAGTAAACTGAAAACGGTAACCATCAGATTAAAAGATTCTCTGCAGCCGAATACTACCTACGCAATTGACTTCGGAAACAGCATTCGCGATGTTAATGAAGGAAATCCGTATAAAAATTTCACCTACGTGTTCTCAACCGGGAATAAGCTTGATGAAGGAACGCTGTCAGGAAAAGTTTTGATTGCAAGAACCGGACAACCGGATTCTACCCTCATCGTGGCGCTCTATAAAAACCTGAACGATTCTGCGGTGAAAAAATTAAGACCGGACTATTATACCCGCATCGACAGCGCCGGCAACTTTCATTTTCGCTTTTTACCGCAATCTGATTTTGCCATCTACGTTCTGGAAAATGACTACGCCAAAAGATATGACGATTCCACCAAGACTTTTGCCTTTTACGATACCACGGTAAACCCGGCTTCCACTGGAAATATTTCGCTGTTTGCCTATCGCGCCGTTGAACCGCAAGAAAAACCGTCTCAAATTTCCAATGAAAACACCAAATCCGGACCGGCTGAAAAACTAAAGATTACGACCAATCTCGATGGTAATGAACTCGATATTCTCGGAGACCTTACTGTCAAAACAAACCGGAAAATTGAAAGTTTTGATTCAACAGGCATCGTGTTGTCTGACACCAACTTTATAAAAATTGCGGGCTACTCAATTTCAACCGATACCTCTTTACAGTCGTTATCCTTGAAATATCCATGGCCGCAATCAACAGACTATATTTTAATGATCGCCGCGGATGCAATTAAGGACAGCTTGGGAAATGGACTTGCAAAATCAGATACAATAAGATTTTCGACGAAAAGCGAATCGGACTACGGAAGTGTCCGGTTGCATTTCAATAACCTCGATCTTTCAAGGAATCCCGTACTGCAAATATTTCAGGAAGATAAGCTGATAGAGTCGGTTCCGCTGACTTCTGCAGACTGGTACAGAAAATTGTATTATCCCGGAGAATATAACCTTCGGATTTTATGGGACGAAAATAAAAACGGCGTTTGGGATCCCGGAAATTTCGATGCTAAAATTCAGCCCGAAAAAGTATCAAGAATCACCCGCAAGATCAATATCAAGATGAATTGGGATAATGAAATCGACATTAGCTTGTGAGAACGTTTACAAGTGGGGAACACTACACAAAAAATTGCTTCACCTTTGTAGATGAAGCAATTTCTGTTACTTAAGAGGAAATACTATCTGTTGAAGAAGTAATGGATTCCTACCATGAAAGCATTGTTTTTTGCAGTTACACCTTCAGTATCAGGAGTGCTCTTAGCGATACTAGACAATCCGATCTGATAGCGCGCATCTAATCCGAATCCGTTAGAAAGTGTATAGCCAACGCCTACAATACCGGAGAAATCAGTGGATTTGAAATCTTCTTTGACGTCTTCTTTTTCTCCTTCAGCGGAACTTTTAGCCGACATTAAAAATCCAATTTGTGGTCCGGCGAATGCTGCGAAACCGTTGTTTCTGTACTTAAACAACACAGGAACGTTGAGATAGCCAAGATCAAGCTTGCTTGTGAATTCGGTAAAATCGGCTTTTGAACCGAGTGCAGAAAAATATAATTCCGGTTGCAAAGCGAAATTTTCTGCAAATCCTATTTCAGCCATTGCGCCAGCATAAAAGCCGATTTTGGTTTTCATGCTCATTGTCACGCCGCCACCGCTGAATTTAACGTTTGCAGCGGTTAACCCGCCTTTAAGGCCGAAGCTTGTTTGTGCCTGGGCAGAAATTGCAGCAAATGATCCTGCAATCATTAAAAGAAGTAACTTCTTCATTGTTGTTAGTTTTAGTTAATTAATGTTTGTTAGTTTCAAAAAAAGCAAAATTAGGGGGAACAGTTCTGAAAATTCTTAAGCTTTGATAAAAAGGAAAAAAATTTTGTCCTGATGGATTGTGATGAAAAAATTCCTAAGCATTTGCATTGTCTGCAATATTGGAGGGAATACTTTCTTCCGCTATTTCGCTGATAAGTTCCGAAATCAGGGCCGTCCATCCGGTTTGATGTGAGGCACCTAATCCTCTTCCGTTATCACCATGAAAATATTCGAAAAACAGGAGAAGATTCTTATTTTCCTCTTTATTGTAAAACCAGTTGTACTGGCCGTGTATTTTACGGTTATTATTCTCATCGATCGCAAAAAGGCTGATCAGGCGACGGGCAAGTTCATCTGCAACCTGTGTCAGTTGCAAAAACTTACCTGACCCTGTCGGATATTCTACCGTTAAGGAATCGTCATAAAATTTTCCATATTTTTTGATACTCTGAATGATGAGGTAATTTATGGGCATCCAGACCGGCCCGCGCCAATTGCTGTTTCCGCCAAACAGGCTTGAGGTTGAATCGCCCGGATCATAAGAGATTGTATAGTTTTTATCGTCGATGGTGACCGAATAGGGATGATCTTCATAATATTTCGATAAGGCCCTGATACCACCTTGCGACAGAAATTCCGATTCGTTCAGCATTCGTTGCAGCAGTGAAATCAGCCGCTCCTTGGGAATCAGCGACAGCAGAATCTGTTCTGCTTCCTTTTTTTCTTCATTCGGCCAGAATTTATTATTGCTTTTCCGGTAATTCTCAAACCAGGTGATCCTTTTGGTAAAGTCGGGCAATTTTTGCATCACACTTTTTTCAATAATGGAAACAGCAAACAAGGAGGTAAGTCCAACTATCGATTGAATGCGCAGTTGAATGGGCGTGCTTTGCGGGCTCATGAGGGTGTCGTAATAAAATTTGTCCTCATTGTTCCATAAGCCCATTTCATTTAACGCCTCGGCAATGAAAATAAAGTGTTCAAAAAACTTGGTGGCAGTGTCTTCAAATGAGATGTCATGGACCGCAATTTCCATTGCAATATCCATCATATTTAAAGCATACATGCCCATCCAGCTGGTTCCATCGGCCTGTTCGAGTTCCGTATTTTTGGGAAAACGGAGACTGCGATTGAAGATCCCGATATTATCCAGTCCCAAAAATCCCCCTTCAAAGATATTGTTACCATTTGGGTCTTTACGGTTTACCCACCAGGTGAAATTTATCAGGAGCTTTTGGAATATCCGCTTCAAAAATCCGAGGTCGCCCTTTCCAGTCTTCCGCTTTTCAATCTGATAAACCTGCAACGCAGCCCATGCATGCACCGGCGGATTCACGTCACTGAAGTTCCATTCATAGGCCGGCAATTGACCTTCAGGATTCATATACCATTCGCGGCCAAGTAATATCAGCTGATGTTTTGCAAATGAAACATCCACCACTGCCATCGAAATGCAGTGAAATGCGAGATCCCAGGCAGCATACCAGGGATATTCCCATTTGTCGGGCATAGAGATGATATCCTGGTTTTTCAGATGCGGCCAATTGTGGTTTCTTCCTTCCTTTCGCTCTTCGGTAGGCGGTGTAATGCCATCGCCCGAGGAGATCCATCTTTCCACATCATAATGATAATATTGTTTGCTCCACAATAGGCCGGCATACGCCTGCCGTTGAATAATTTTATTATCGTCGGATACGTTTTTGGGTAATACGGAATTATAGAATTCATCCGCTTCCTTTTTCCGCTTCTTAAAAATCTGCGACACATTTTCAAATGGCTTTTCCACTTTGTGATCAGAAAGCCGCAGGTTGATGGTTTTTTTTTGGGACGGTTTGAGGTTTAGATAATAGACAGGTGAAAATTTTGTACCGCTTTTATTCTTCCTCAATTCATCGAAATCACGGTTGTGAACAATGGCATTATTAATCGCATCCTTCACAAAGGTGGTGGGATTGGGACGCTTAAACAGCTTCTCCATATTGGTTTCGTTTTCCGTAAACAGCCGCTCGTCGGTATCATCGAAATACAGATAATAATCGCCCAGTTTTTCGTGCGAACAGTGAACCATATTTGATCCTCCGTCAACGATTGAAGGTTTTTCAGTTATGCTTCCATATTGCCAGCGGTTGTAAAACCAAAGTGTGGGTAAAACGGTTATCGGCGCTGATTTTGGCCCCCGGTTTAAAATATCAATCCTGACGGCAATATCATTTTTGTCATATTTGGCGTAAGTAACAGTAACATCGAAATATTTATTATCATTAAAAATGCCTGTGTCAAGGATCTCATATTCAGGATCTAACTTTCCTCTTTTTTTATTTTCGTCTAAAAGTTGTTGATAGGGAAATGCCTGCTGCGGATACTTATACAGCATCTGCATATAGTAATGCGTTGGAATATTTTCTATGTAATAATACAATTCCTTTACGTCTTCACCGTGATTGCCCTGCGTATTGGCCAATCCGAACAACCGTTCTTTTAAAATCGGATCGTTTCCATTCCATAGCGCAATTCCAAAACAAAGGTTTTGGTAAAGATCGCAAATGGCGGCGATGCCATCCTCCCCCCAACGGTAGGTCCGGCTGACAGCATGATCAAATGGAAAATAATTCCATGCATCGCCATCGGGACTATAATCCTCTCTTACCGTTCCCCATTGCCGGTCAGAAACATATGGCCCCCAGGTTTCCAGTGGCACTTGCTGCTTCGTGTTATTAATTATCCTTTGTAATTCAGCGATCATAGATTTCCCTGTAACTGATGTAATCAATTTTTTTAATAGTTACCATATTGATGCCACACAGGAAAAACAATGCGGCCGCTCCAACACCTTTTCACGGATTGAACCGCAGACACAGAGAAAGGAAACGACCCCATCGCTACTGTCATTATACCCTGATATAGATCTTTTTTCGATCCATAACATACACGATAAGCCAGTAAAATGCGATCATAAAAAAGGAATAAAGCAATGATCCCACCCTTAGATCATCAGCTACATTTTTACAAACATGTTCATAAAACCATCCGAAGGGGGAAGTATAGCCTGGAGTACCATCGGGGCGTGTATCGGCAATCCTGATCAGGCCAAGCAACCGCGGCAAGAAACCGCTAAGCACAAAAATGAAAAGCGGATTTTTTCCGAAAACATCGAAAAAGCGGCTCCAGGCTCCTCTTAAATTTTTGAATTCCACTGCAAAGATCAAAATTGCAAGAATGAAAATGGCCAGTCCCGATGTATATAAAACGTAGCTGCTTGTCCAGATCTTTTTATTGATGGGGAAACCCAAATCCCAAACGTAGCCGGCAAACATCAGCAATCCGGCTGCAACAAAAAGATTGCTGATCATTTCGTAAGATTTTCCTTTTGTGATGATGTAGTGACCCACGAAATATCCGATGACAACCTGCACCACCGGCGTAAACGAACTGGCAATTCCCTCAGGATCAAAGGCCACTCCTTCGCCATGATACATGTGTGCTTCTCCCAAAACAGCTTTATCAACCGCGGTTCCAAAATAGCCCCCGAGACTATACGGATCGCCAGGCGTTCCCAGCAGATAGGTGATCCACCAATAGATCAAAAGGATCAAACCTGTGAGAATATAAACCGACCGTGGTTTGAAATAATAGACAATCAGCGAAGCCAGAAAATAGACAATTGCAATTCTTTGCAATACGCCCAAAATTCTTATACCGTGAAGACTTCCATCACTTCGCTGCCATTCCCAGGGTTTGAAAACCAGATTTCCGTCCTGCCACATTAAAAACGGAGACCAGTTGAGAAAGAGTCCGATAAGAAATATCAGTAAACTCCGTTTAATTACCTTGGCCAGAAATCTGGACTGCGGTTGATTTTCAAACCGGGGCATCACAAAAGCCATCGCATTTCCAACGGCAAACAAAAAAAAGGGGAATACGAGGTCGGTTGGCGTGCATCCGTTCCATTTCGCATGGTCGAAGGGTGAATAAATATAACTCCAGCTTCCCGGATTGTTTACCAAAATCATTAAAGCTACAGTGGCGCCTCTGAAAACATCGAGAGAATAATATCTTTCCTTCATAAACAAGTTTGGAGGATTGAAAGTAAAATTTTTTTTATAATCCCGCGTTTTATACCCGCCTTTATCTTCATTTCCGGCAACGCCGCACAATTAACAATTCAAAAATTTACTCCGTATCCTCTCAAAGCGTGGGGATAGTAAAAATGTTATATTTGCGCCATTTAAAAATTAATCGAACAGTACGCCTGAGAAATGATAAATATCACTTCATTGAACCGGGACTGTATCTTTATAAAAAAACCAACCAGATTTTATGAAGTTTTTGAAGACGCTCGTCTGTTTTTTTTCTCTGCTTCTTCTGTTAGTTTGCAGCACCGCCTCTGCCCAGGATCTGCTTAAAGCAAATCCGAGCCAGATTAATGTGGATCAGTTGAGCGATGCAGACATCATCAAATATCAGCAACAACTGAAAGCAGCCGGAATTACGGAGAGCCAGGCAGAACAAATTGCACTTTCGAGGGGTATGCCTCAGTCTGAAATACTGAAATTGAAACAAAGAATTGCTCTGCTGAATACCCGCAAATCTTCCTCCTTAATTGAAAAAGATACAACGGGCAGACAACGGAGGCAGTACAACGATTCTACGGACACAATCACGAAAAAACCGATGATCAATCCAAGGATTTTTGGAGCCGAATTGTTTAATAATGCCGCCTTAAATTTTGAACCCGACCTGCAGATAGCGGCACCAATAAATTACATGGTCGGACCCGGAGACGAAATTTCGGTTACGGTTTATGGCGTTCAGGAAACATCTGAAGACCTGAGGGTTTCTCCCGAAGGAAGCATAAATATCCCCAATGTTGGGCAGGTAAAAATCACCGGAATGACGCTTGAGGCAGGTACGCAAAAGATCAGGGATATAATGGAAAGAACGGCCTATCCTACTTTAAGAACCGGCGCTTCAAAGCTTTCTGTGACAATTGGGAAAATAAA
>JAFAEW010000086.1 GCA_023423835.1 Bacteroidota bacterium
GTTTAGCAAATACGGTATTCGCATCATTTAACGGCACAGACGATACAGCATTGAAATTAAGATGCAAAAAATAATTGTCTTTCGAATCCACATCAATACCTGCCACTTCAATGAACTTTGGAATGCCGGTAATCCTGTTTCCGGAAAAATCCTTATCGCCATAAATGTAGCTCCTGAACCGGTAAGGCTGATAGCTGAAACTATTGAAAAAACTAAGCTTTCTGATCCAATGGCTGTTGTTTGAAAACACATTAACTTTAAAAAAAGCTTCAATCCCCTTTTGGGCGGTTCTTCCTGCATTTACGAAGTATTCGGCTCCCATTGAATCGTTTCTTCTGACAATGGCGTTTTTTAGTTGAAAGTCGTAGGCCGACAGATCGTAAAACAGCCGGTTATTCCATAAGCTTCCTTTCAGTCCGATCTCATAATTCCATCCGTATTCCGAAAAGAGCGCAGCATTAAAATTGCCGGAAGAAGGCCGCGCCTCGGCAAGTGTTGGAGGAGAAAATCCTTTGGCAATAATTCCGTAAACAGATGCAAAATCAGAAAGCCTATACAATATGCTTATCCGCGGACAATAAACCGGACCTTCGGTCAACTGCCGGTCAAAAGGCGGAACGGAAGTAATCTCCTTTAAACGATATCGTTGTCCGTTGGCGCTCAGTCCGGCCTGTAGAAAAATCTGATTGAAAACGGAGAGCTGAATTTGGGTAAATAAGAATCCGTTGATAACTTTTATTTCATCCTTATATTGAACGGTATCGATTCTGCCGAAATTATTTCCATAAACATCGATTTCAGAACGATTGAATTGCCATTCACCACCGGCATGAATACTGTAAGACAGGTTGGCTGTTTGTTTGGAAAAATGAAAATCTGATCTGACAGAATAATTCCATTCATTTCTTTTTTCATAATTGGTGATAAAAGGATTTTTGAATCCCGTATGATTTGCAACAAGGGTGGTGGTGTTTCCCAACTGTTCAGAAAACTTCTGTTCGATGGTTGAAGCGAGAAAAAAAGTTTCATTATAGACGCCTGCACGCTGATCAACAGCTCCGGGAAAACTTCCGCCGGCTACTCTTGCTGATTTTGGGTTTTCCATCATCTGTTCGAGTGTTAATCCTCCCGGGGTTTCGTAATGCAGATTTCCGTAAAAAGCGAAAAAAGAAAGTTTTGTTTTATCGTTTAAATTCCAGCCTGCGTTCCATTGCAAATGGTCGTTGCGGATTGCCGACTGCTGCCTGTAACCGTCGCTTTCGTTGTGAGACTGTGAAACCGTGAATGAAAACCGCTCACCGCCCCGCTTCCACCTGAAATTTTCATTCAGTGATCCAAAAAATCCGGCGGAAATTGCCGCTTCAAATTCATTGCCTTTTCCGGAAAACGACTGCGGATGCAGGATTACCGCGCCGCCGGTGTTTGCTCCATAATAGCTCGATGCCGGGCCTTTCAAAATTTCAACGCCCTGCAATTCCGGCGCAGTCAATAATTGCAAGTAGCTGTTGCCGCCTGCATCGGTAAAAGGAATATCATTGAGATAAATTTTTATGTTTCTGATGCCGAATGGCGACCGCAGTAAGCTTCCTCTGATGGACAACCGGTAACTTCCGGGCGAACGTTCTTCCATCCTGATTCCCGGTACCGCATTGAACGAAGGCAGCAATGCCTGTTCATCCAGTCGTTGAAGTGAATGCCCATTTATGATGGCAACGGAAGCGGGAACGTTTTTCCATTTTGAGTGCAGTGAAAACGCTGAGACGGTAACGTTTTCAAGGGTTGAATCCGCATCTGAATAAGCAGAATCCTTTTGTGCATAAACAGCCTGCAGGGAAAACAGCAGAAACGAGAAAAGTAAAAAGCTTCGTATCAAGATTATCTATTAATTATTCTCAAACCCGAAAATTCTTACAGAAAGATAAGCAAAATTAAATGGGAAATGAAGATCAAAAAAAAATGCCTTTGCTGAGAATCAACAAAGGCAGTCAGAATAAAAAGGTCAGTTTATTTTTTCAGATACATGACTTCTTTAACGAGCTTCACGGTTCTTGGAACATCGGGAATTGCAAGTTGCGCAAGGTTTGGCGCATAGTGCATTGGCGCATCAGCACTGGTGATTCTTCTTACCGGCGCATCGAGATAATCGAAACCCTCCTTCTGAATACGGTAGGCAATTTCAGATGAAACAGAACACATGGGCCACTGTTCTTCCACAATAACAAGTCTGTTTGTTTTTTTCACGCTTTCAAGAATGGTCATCCAATCAAGCGGACGAATGGTACGAAGATCGATCACCTCCGCATGAATATCTTCTTTTTCCAGTTCCGCCGCGGCTCCCATTGCCACTTTCATCATCTTGTTGTAGGAAACGATGGTCACGTCTTTTCCTTCTTTTCTCACGGCTGCTTTTCCCAGTTCGATATAATATTCTTCATCCGGGACCTCTGATTTATCTCCGTACATTACCTCACTTTCCATGAAGATTACCGGATCCTGCTCATAGCGAATGGATTGTTTGAGCAGTCCTTTCGCATCGTAGCCGTTTGAAGGAGAAACGACCTTTATTCCCGGAATGTTGGCGTAATAACTTTCAAATGCGGTTGAATGTTGTGCACCAAGCTGTCCGGCACTGCCATTTGGGCCGCGAAAGACTATTGGACAACTGATCTGACCTCCGCTCATTGCCAGCATTTTTGATGCGGTATTCAGGATCTGATCCATTGCAAGCACGGCAAAATTCCAGGTCATAAATTCAACAACAGGTTTCAGTCCGTTTTGCGCTGCTCCCACTCCTACGGCTGCAAATCCCAATTCGGATATCGGGGTATCAATAATTCGTCTTTCACCAAATTCGGCCAGCATTCCCTGGCTCACTTTATAGGCGCCATTATATTCGGCAACTTCTTCACCCATTAAAAACACGGAATCATCTCTTCTCATCTCTTCGCTCATTGCCTCACGTAAAGCCTCACGGAACGGAATTTGTCGCATATCGATCTGTTATTTACTTAAGATTGGCAAAAATAGAAGTTTATCCTTTAAAAAATGCAAAACGAACACCTAAAGTAAAATTGAAAAGCCTGACGGAGTTAATGACATGAACGACGGTTGATTCGGCCTTCCAAAAATAAAAACCGGTAAAACCTCCCCTACGGTAAGATCAGCCGCCTTAATCGGTGGACGCACTAATGCAGAGGTTACATTATCTCTTTTTTATATTGATGAGTAGCTGAAAATCAAAACGTTAAAGGAAATAAAACTTTCATTTAATCATTAAACGGAAATTAATAAGGAAGATCGAAACTCTATTATTAAACGATAAATTTTTTCTTTATGAAAAAGAAAGTTTTTTTGATGGCAGCCGCCGCACTGTTCAGTGGCTCCGTACTAATGGCACAAACACCGCAAACTCCAACTTCCGGAAAACAAACGCCAAAACATGAAGCGATGCGTAAGGATATGAAGAGTGATGTTACCGGCTATGCAAAAAATACGAGACAGATAAGAAAGGACAAACAAAATCTGCAAAATGCGAAGTCGAATGACAATAAAAGAAATGCCTTAAAAGACGAAGCAAAGTTGCGGGTCGACAAAAGACAGCGCCATCACGATGTGAAGGATATGAAAAAGGATGTGAAACAAGCTGTTCCGGGCAAGAAATAAGTTTTGTAATTTGTCTGACAAAAAAAGCCGCTCTTTTTTGGAACGGCTTTTTTGTGCCCCAGGCGGGAGTTGAACCCGCACGGCCATTGCTGACCACAGGATTTTAAGTCCTGCGTGTCTACCAGTTCCACCACCAGGGCTGCTGAAAAAAAATCCTCCGAAGGGAGGATCAGCATGAGCGGAAGACCGGGCTCGAACCGGCCACCCCGACCTTGGCAAGGTCGTGCTCTACCAAATGAGCTACTTCCGCTTGATATTGATAAGAACTAAATTCGGGAGTGCAAAAATAAGCTTCCTGAATTACCTGCAAAATTTTTCGTGAAAAAATTATTTGTATTGAGGTGTGTATAAGGTATTGCCCGGAACTTCCACATCAGGTTTTCCCTGATAACGTGCCTGCCACAAACAATAGCAACCGCCGATTAATAATGCTACCATGCAAAATACCTGAACATAAAACAGGAAACGGGATGAACTTACCCAGTTATATGAAAAATCTTTTTCTCTTACGTTTTCAATTTCTTGTTGCATATATCTCAATCTTACCTGCAAAAATAAGGATCAGGATGTAATAATCAGAAGTTTGAAGAAATAATTTCAGAAAAACGTTTCTTCTTTTTTATGAAAAAAGCCCATACGATCGAGCCTTCATAAACACCATCGAGCCTTTTCAGCGGCTTACGGTTTTTGCCTGCTTTCCTGTTTTTCGAAAAAACCCATCGCCAAAAATCAATGTGCGCCCGGATAACCGCCCAGGCAATGGAAAAATTTCCGGAAAGGACACTTTTCAGTAGAAATAACTGATCCATCGGAAACCTTACCAACAACTTCCATACTCGTTGTAGCCGGTTGAGATTCTTATACATCATGATCAGGTTATTGCGAAAATTGAGGTAGGTTTTGCGGCTGTTGGTCTTAGGCAATGTTCCTCCTCCGACATGATAAACTACAGATTCAGGGCAACAAAAAATCCGGTATCCCATCAATTGCAATCGCCAGCAGAGGTCGATTTCCTCCATATGGGCGAAAAAAAATGCATCCAATCCGCCGGCTTGATGAAACAAATCTGAACGAATGAAAAATGCAGCACCGGAGGCCCAAAAAACGGGAATGGTAGAATTATATTGGCCCTGATCGTCCTCACAAAAATAAAATAACCTTCCTCTTGCAAACGGATATCCGTAACGGTCAATAAAACCGCCTGCAGCACCGGCGTGTTCAAACAAATTCTTGTTATACCACGATAATATTTTCGGCTGGCAAGCTGCAATTTCTTTGTTGGATTCCATTAAACTGATTACCGGCTCAATCCAATTTTCTGTTACTTCAACATCCGAATTCAGGAGGATGTAATAATTGGAACTTATCGAATTTAAAGCACGGTTGTATCCTTCTGCATAGCCGCTGTTTTCAGACAACGCAATCAGTTCAACAGAAGCCGGATATTCTTTTTTCAGAAAAGCGATTGAATCATCCGTTGATGCATTATCAGCAACAATAATCCTTTTGTTTTTGTAGGAAGAAGAAAGGACAGAAGGAAGGAACTTTTCGAGAAAATTCCTCCCGTTATAGTTCAATATTACGATGGCAACGGAAGGGAGCAAGAATAAAATTTTTCAAAAATAAAAGAAAAGTGAATAGTTACAGACCCTGAATGAGGATGTTTTAATAATAACAACGGCTTCAGCCAGATTTAAAAGCTGGCTAAAGCCGGTCAGTAATATAACAATTACCGAAAGGGATGTTGGCCCATCGGTTAATTCATCACGGGAAGATAGGCGTACTTCTTTCCATATTCAAGCATCTGTTCGAAGAAATTGGAAGGATATTCCACCTTCACGTCAGTAATTTTTCCTGACTTGTCTTTTTCTGCAATCAGCTTTGGCTGAATAAATCCTTTGTATGGTTTCAGATTCAATTTTGCATAGCGTTCCAACACTTCCTTATGTAACTCAGGATTTACTTTTACCCCGTAGGTTTCCACAAGATTTTTTCCTGCTTCATAATCGCCTTCAGATTTGATTCTTTGGATTTCTCTCAGAAGCTGTCCAAACAGAACACGCAATTTTTCGTAATCATTGATCTTAACGTAGGTCTTTCCATCATGCTTTACAAATTCAACTACGTTGTCCTTTTTGCCGTGATCGTACACCCAATAAGCATTTAAGGCCCTGTTGCGCATGTGCGCTTCTTCAATGTTATCGCCGAAATTCAATCTTGTTAACTGCGTCATCAAACCATTTCTCATGTAGGCATCATATTCTGCTTTTCCCACTTCAAGTGTGGGCATCACACCAATTTCAATCAGTTTCGGATCCATCAGAAAATAAAGTGCTACCAGATCGGCTCTAGCTTCTTCCAAAGTCGATGCGTATGTTTTCAGGGTTTGGTCCGGCGTTCCTACTCCCGGATTAATTTGGCCGCTTGCGTGACCAATACATTCGTGCATATCCGTTTCCAGATCATCACCAAGGTTTCCCCATTTTTTTGCCCTTTCGATTACTTCAGGATTGTATTCAAATTCTTCCAAAAATCCATTGTGGGCACTGCTTTCGTTGTACGCGTGGATGATATTGGTTAAAGAAACGGATTTCGATCCATGCTCTTTTCTGATCCAATCAGAATTGGGAAGATTAATGCCAATGGGCGTACTTGGTGAAGCATCGCCGGATTCGCCGATTACGGTGATGGCTTTGGCAGAAATACCTTTTACATTTTTCTTTTTATTTTCAGGAAGAAGTGGCGAATGATCTTCAAACCATTGCGCCTGCCTTGCAATCTTTTCGATCCTTTTGGTGGTTTCAAAATCTTTCAGAGAAACCACCGACTCATAACTTCCTTTTATTCCCAATGCATCATTATACACTTCGATAAAACCATTGGTGACATCAATAACGCTGCTGGTATCTTCTACCCAGGCGATATTGAATTCATCCCATTTTTTCAGGTCGCCGGTTTTATAATATTCGACCAATAATGAAAGGCTTTTCTTTTGCTGATCATTCTCCGCTACGCCTGCTGCCTGTTGCAACCAATAGATGATTTTATCAATGGCGGGGCCGTACATTCCCCCGGATTTCCAAACCTTTTCCACCACCTGTCCGTTTTCCTTTACTACCTTGCTATTTAATCCCCATTCCGGCTGATTACCTTCATGCGGAAATTTTGCGTAAAAATCTTCCACCTCTTTTTGTGTAACTCCTTCGTAGAAATTATTTGATGATCCGGCCACATGATCAATGCCTTCGGTGAGATTGACCATTTTAGGATTTAATTTCGGATCGAAAATAATGGGTTGTATCCTTTTGAGAAATGCATCTACCGATTCATTTTTTTGAAGCGGCAGTCGTGAAGATTTGGAGGATTTAACGAGTTTGGAAAAATACTCAAATGAACAGACAGGAACAAACTTATCATTGGAATAGTGGTGATAGATCC
>JAFAEW010000125.1 GCA_023423835.1 Bacteroidota bacterium
CCGGATTTCTAAACAATCGCGATGCGGGAAATAACAGCAGTAAACCCAAAGCCTATCTAAACGTGATCCTGCTCGACGAGCAGTTGCAACCTGTACTGACCAGCGACGGCAAAAACAGTTATTTCCAGCAGGTTTCTGTTGCAGGAGGAACTTCGGTAAACCAAATAGTCGTCACCAACAGGGAGATTACCAAAAGCGGCTATGTGTATATCTACGTGAGTAATGAGAGTAAAGACTTCAAAGTTTACTTTGATAATTTAAAGGTTACCCACGTTCGTGGCCCGTTGCTGTCAGAAGAAGGCTACTATCCTTTCGGCATGTCGATGAGCGCAATCAGCGGCACCGCCGGAACGGTTGCCAGAAACAACTATAAGTTCAATGCCGGAACGGAATTAACCGAAAGCTTTGACCTTAATTATTACGAAACCTACTTCCGGCAGTACGATGCACAATTAGGACGATTTACGGGAGTAGATGCGCTTGCAGAAAAGGAGCTAAATAAAACACCCTATCAGTATGCTGTAAATAACCCACTTCTTTACAACGATCCTACCGGATTGTTGAAATCGTTGTCAGAATTCAATTCTGTTGCCGATCTTTTTTCTTACCTCCGTGATAATAACTTCAATCTTAACACTATCAGTGATTTTAGTAGTAAGTCGGTAAACATGTGGATGATCACAGATTTAACAGGTGAGCAGGTAGGTTTGGATATATTGGAAGCATTTTTTGGAGGTATAATTACGGGGAGCAACGGAAAAAAATATGTTACGTTCGCTTATTCGGAACGAAGGAATTTGAATTTGCATGGAACTTGGTTAGAGCACGACGAAAGCGTTAGCGCCTATGATCCCGCTAAATACGAATACGGTCTTGTAGGGGATGGGGATCATATTTTCGTCGGCCGGGTCTTATTGTCGAACTTCTTAGCTACTTCCTATCATATCGGAAAATATACAACTCTTTCAAATAACCTAAGTGGAATAAATATCTCCCTAAATCTGGCAGATATAGTTTCATTAAATACCATTGAAGCAGGTTTTAAAGGTGCTGCAAGGTGCGCAAGTCCTTCAAGTTTTTCCAAAGCCAAATCTTTTTTAAATGGTGCAAGAAGTGTGTCGAAAATTTCAAGATATGGAATTGGAACGACTGGAATAGGATTATCTGCGGTCGAAGGTCTTAGTAACCCTCGGGGATGGCAAAAACACAACAGCCTTGACGTTGGCTTAGGTCTAATCTTTTTGGCCTTTCCGCAAATTGGGTTAGCTTATACTGTTGTGGACATTGGAGTGCAAGTTTTCACACATGAAAGCATCAGCGAGCATATTGAAAATTGGATTGAAGGGAATTAAAAACTAAAGTTATGGTGGTTTTCGAGAGGCTATTTGCAGTTTACTATTTCATGTTTATCCTCAAAAAAAGTTTGATCAAGAAAAGCAAGTTTTTTAGGGAATTTGACGAAGATTCGGGTGCGCTTGCATTTTTGGTGACCGGGGAGTGGCTTATGATCGCCCTAGCTGCAGCATTTCTAAAGGCGAAATTCGACTATACACTTTCCTCTGGCGCAGCAATAATTGGTTTATTAGTCTATGGTTTATTATTTTTTTTGCAAAACAGGCTCTTTATTGTTAATCGTCAAAGGAGAAGAAAAATAATCGAAGAATTTCGAAGTTTACCGAAGCCGCGGAAACTGCTCTGGAATATCATCGGCATATTTCTTATAATTATTCCCGTGGTAATGTTTCCCCTGCTATTGTGAACTAAAACCTGAAAAAAAGCAGCTCGGCAAAAGAAGTCTTTGTCATTAAAGAAGAGGCGGTGCTGAGAAATATAAAAACAGTCAATATGGTTGAGGTCATATAATAGTTTTTAGTCATTTTTGTCGTTCAATCTTTGCTGATGATTTTTTAAACGAGTAGAATTTGAAAATGGAAGCGGTTTCATATAGCGACGGTAAAAACAGTTTCTTTCAACAGGTTTCTGTTGCCGGCGGAACTTCCGTGAACCAGATAGTCATTGCCAACCGGGAGATGACCAAAAATGGGTACGTCTATATTTATTTGAGCAATGAAAGCAAGGATTTTAAGGTTTACTTTGCCGTGTCCCGAAAAACGAAGTGCTTCGGGAATAACTTGAAGGTGACCCACACTCGCGGCCCCTTACTTTCCGAAGAAGGCTATTATCCGTTCGGCATGACGATGAGCACTATCAGCAGCAGCGCCGGAACGGTTGCCAAAAACAACTATAAGTTCAATGCCGGAACCGAATTAACCGAAAGTTTCGATATCAATTATTATGAAACTTACTTCCGGCAATATGACGCACAGTTAGGAAGGTTTACGGGAGTGGATGCATTGATAGAATTAAATCGCGATCTTACGCCCTATCATTACGCAATGAACGACCCTGTTTTTTGGAATGACCCAACCGGGCTGGTTTGCGAATATTATTTACCTGAAGTAGTAGTTTATGCATCAAGAAGATCCGGTTCGGGAGTGAGTTGGTCAGAATGGGGTTCGATTTTAGATCAACTGGAACGTTCACCTGGGATGGGGAAGGAACATGCATTCTACTACGTCGCCAATCCAATGTTTGCATTAAAGCAAGCGGTAGAGCTTCTCCAGAATAAAGATGTAATTATGAACTTAATCAAGGATTATGCGAGGAAAAATAGCATTGATCCGTTTATTATCAGAAAATATGTTCGTTTAAACTTCGGCTTTTAATCTTCTGCGCTATGAAAATACTATTTTCTTTGATATTTTTATTTATAGCTTGTTCCATTAAAAGCGTAGATATGAAAAAATGGAAAGTAATCCAAACAAAGGAATTGAAAAAAATGAACGAAGATTTTGCGAGCTTTCTTTTTATCAATAATAACGATGGTTTTTTATTTGGTACGAATTATACGGATGATATTCTTTTAAACAAAAAATTTAACGAATTTAATGCTGTCGTTTACAAAACTACTGATGGCGGTTTTACCTGGGTTGGAAAGAATATTTGCAAAGGTCAGTTTGTTTCTTCTTTTAACATAAACGATACCATTTTTTGTTTGGCAGTTAATTCATCAAACGAGGCATATGGGGATATTAATAAATCGATGCTTTTCGCTTCTTATAACAAAGGAGAAGACTGGTTTTTCGTGTCGGAATTTCCGTTTTTTGTCAAAAATGTTTTTTTTACATCCGGAAGTACTGGTTTTGCTGTTGCAAAAAACATCAAGGATAATGGTGCTTGGCATATTTTCAAAACAAAAGACGGTGGAAAAACATGGAAAGACGCTTTCGAAGTCGACGACATTATTGAACCACATTTATACGACAGCGAGTTGTGGTTTCTAGGCAGGGGCATTTCGGGGGCAAATAAACTCTTGAGGATAAATCTTCATACGCTGTCTATTTCAGACGAAGCTCTTCCTGCCGGCTTAGATCCAGAAAAATTCTTTTTGAAAGACAGTGATCTTTTTATCGTTGGTTTTATCAATAGTAAAATGGTTCTATTTACACGAAACGAGGAACACGGATTCAATAAGATTCGGGAATTTTCCGATGAAGATCTATTTCCAAAGCATTTATTTGTATCTGACAGAACCATAACTGTCATTGCAGGAAAAATGAAACGGCTAAGTGTTGATTATGTAGTGTTTAGCAGTCAAAACGATGGGAAAAGCTGGGTCGAAAATAAACTTCCCATTCCTGATTATTTTAATCCGGTTGCATTCTATAATGGTAGAATTTGGGGCTATTCAGGAGAAGGAAAAATACAAACGAATAAATAATTAAAAATAGAAAGAAGGAGTAAGAAGTAGTTAGAGATTTGCATGACTGATCAAAAACAAATAAGCGTCGCAGGCGGCACTTCCGTAAATCAGATAGTCATGGCCAACCGCGAATTCATCAAAAGCGGCTATGTTTATATTTATGTGAGCAATGAAAGCAAGGATTTTAAGGTGTATTTTGCCGTGTCCCGAAAAACGAAGTGCTTCGGGAACAACTTGAAAGTTACGCACACTCGCGGCCCATTACTTTCCGAAGAAAGCTATTATCCCTTCGGTATGACCATGAGCGCCATCAGCAGCACCGCCGGAACCATTGCTAAAAACAACTATAAGTTCAATGGTGATTGTGGTGAAGCACATATCTCTTTTTAATTCGCGTAGGAAAGTTCAAGGATGTGGAGGATACAGTTATTCTATTAGTAATGCCTCCGAAAAACGCACAAAAAAAACCGCCTTACGGCGGCTCAATTATTTTTTAAAATGTTTTTTACTCCTGATCCGGTTTTTGAGACAATAGATCAACCTTCACTTTCGCTAATCCGGCCACAACCGTAAGTCCGATCTTTTTCGCGGCGGACAGGGTAAGATCTACCACTCTTCCTTTTTTCGCCATGCGGGGATGCATTCTGTCATTAATTCTTACGATCACAGATTTTCCTGTTTTCACGTTGGTAACCCTAACCAGTGAGTTCAGATCGTAGTTGTTACTGGCAGCGGTTAAGTTTTCGTGGCTGAAGGTCTCGCCGGTTGCCGTCTGTGTTCCTTCCAGGCTTTTGCTGTAAAAACTCGCAATACCAAGAAGCGAATGCCGTGATTTTTTTTCTCCATTATCGTCACTTTCCGTTTTTTCAGAAAGTAGCGCAGGATTAATCAGCAAGCCGGGCGTAGTGCCAATTTCGGAAGTGACAGATCCCGACCCTTTTTCATTGAATTCTTTTTGCGCATAGCCATTAAAGGTTATAACCATTAATAAGAGCACTAAATAAACTGACCTCATTCATAAGTATTTTTCGTTAATAAATTGATACATACACTATCATGAGTTTCCTAATTTCCTCTGTTGTACAAACAGCTATTGGTCTTCTTTCCTGTCTTTTTTGAGCTGTGCGGTAAAAGCAATAATTGTACCGAACAGCTTTTAAAGCTGGCAAAAATAAATCAAAACCGGGTAAAAATCGTTAAGGATGTTAACAACCGATAGCGTTTTAATTCATTACCTAAAGCCTTAATTAAAATTATATAGTATCAAAACCTACTAATGGGCTGATTGTCAGACGATTCACAGTTTAGTGTCCCACTGGTTTTTGTCCTTTTCTATTAACAAATCTTTCATTCTTTTTATTTCCTGAACGTCAACAGAAATATTTCGATTTTCTTCCTGCATCTGCCCGTTGATAAAGGTCATTTCCGAAGGTACCTGCGTTCTGGCGGAGGAGTGGATTTCGGAAGCGCCGGTCTCTTCGAGCACCGATATTATATTGGAACTTCTTATTCCGCTGCCCGGCAGGATGATAATCCGGTCATCTGACTGCCGTATCAATTCTTTCAAAAGATCCTTTCCTTCCGTCGCCGTTGGAAATTGCCCGCTCGTGAGAATCCGGCTGCATCCGCATTCGATTATCGTTTCGAGTGCTTCAAAGGGATTTGCCGCACGATCGAAGGCGCGGTGAAAGGTGACTTCCATGGGATAGGCAAGTGAAACAAAATCGGATGTCATTTTTTTATCTACACTTCCATCTCTATTCAAGAATCCGGCAACAACGCCTTCAAATCCCAACTTTTTGCAAAGCAGCATGTCTTCGAGCATAATGCGGTATTCATATTCAGCATACAAAAAATCACCGCCCCGGCACCTTATAATTGGGAAAATCGGAATTTTGATCAGATCTGCGGCCATTTTGAGTGAGCCGAAAGAAGGAGTAGTACCTCCATCCTGGGGATTTTCGCAAAATTCAATCCGGTCAGCTCCGGCCCCGGAAGCTAAAATTGCAGATTCGAGCGAAAATACAGCTATTTCCAACACGGTTTTACTCATGAAACCGCGTATTTAGATTTCACGAGCCTGTTTTTCCCGTCGCCATCACAAATTGCAAAACTGAAACCCGGCTGAATAGCATAGCTTCCAAAGTCCGCATTCTTATTGAGGGCGATAAAAGCCACCTGAATATCCTTTGCCTTGTCGCCATTTCGTTTTATAATCCTTTCAACGGCCTTTTTGCAAGCCGCTTCCGGTGTTAATCCCTGCCGCATAAATTCAATGACGAGATGGGTTCCGCAGATCTTCATTACTTCCTCTCCAACACCCGTAGATACTGCGGCTCCCACTTCATTATCTACATACAATCCGGCGCCGATGATTGGCGAATCGCCCACCCGTCCGTGCATTTTAAAGGCCATTCCGCTTGTGGTACAGCTACCGCTCAGATTGCCGTTTGCATCCATTGCGATCATCCCGATGGTATCGTGGTTAAAATCGCCGTTTTCGAGCCGGGTAGGAACGGCAGCAGCTTGCCCTTTATTCTCAATATTTATTTCAGGATGATAATTCGAGGTTTTCAACCAGTTTTCGTACGCCTTTTTTGCATCCTCCGAAAGCTCACCGCTTTCAAACGGAAATCCCTGAGCAACCGCAAATTGCTGCGCACCTTCTCCAACCAGAAGTACATGAGGTGTTTTTTCCATCACCAAACGGGCAACCGAAATCGGATGTTTGATCCTCTGCAGGCAGGCAACGGCTCCTGCATTTCCGTGTTCATCCATAATTGATGCATCGAGGGTTACGAATCCGTCGCGGTCAGGAAAGGCATTCAGTCCCACGCAGCAATTGTTGGAGGCTTCGGTCACTCTCACGCCCTGTTCCACCGCATCCAGCGCTCTTCCGTTGTTGCTCAGGACCTTCCAGGCGGCCTTATTGGCCTCAATTCCCGCATCCCAGGTGGATAATACTACCGGAAATTTTCCTTTTCTGTTTTCCGATGCCCACAGTTTTGCCGGTAGTACAGACAAAGCGCCGAGCGAGCTTAATGCTAAAAATTTACGTCTTTCAATCATACAGCTAATTCAATTAATGCAGCCCAAGGTAAGAAAACTGTGCATTCAATCGACCAACCTCGCAAAATTCAACACCTGCATCGAATGTCTCGCTTTTTAGGGTTTGCCCGTCAGCCGGCTAATTGATGGTTTTGAATGTAGAATATATACCCCGTTTTATTGTTCCGTTCAGCCTTTCGAAATGCAGGAGTATCAAAGGCTATTGGCATATAAATGGCATTTAGGAGAATATATTTTCATTCATAAATTTTACATATGCACAACAGCGGATCTCTTTTTTCAGACTTGATTTGTTTTTCGCATTTACGATGGGATTTTGTGTTTCAACGCCCACAGCATCTATTAACGAGGTTTGCAAAACAATACCGTGTATTTTACATTGAGGAAACCATTTTTAGCCACGAGCCAGATTCCTTCAGTCTTCGTAAGACACCTGAAAATGTATGGGTGGTAAATCTTAATATCCGTCACCACGGAACTGAGTCAGAAATGCGGGTACGGCAGCAGAACCTGCTTTCACAATTGTTTGAGATCGCTGCTATTAAAGATTACATCTTTTGGTTTTATACGCCCATGCCGGTTTTCATTTCAGAACATCTTCATCCCAAAATGATCATTTATGATTGCATGGATGAACTGAAAGCGTTTAAATCGGCTCCAACCGCATTGACAGAAAGAGAGCCATTGTTGTTTCAAAAGGCTGATCTTGTTTTTACTGGTGGATTTAGTTTGTATCATGCCAAAAAAGGATTACACCACAATATCCATCCGTTTCCCTCAAGCATCGATAAAGTTCATTTTGGGGAAGCGAGAAGTATGGAAGGAGAACCGGCCGATCTGGTGTCGATCGCACATCCGAGATTTGGCTTTTTTGGCGTAATTGATGAACGCTTTGATATTCCCCTATTGCGGGATGTGGCCACTGCGAGACCGGATTGGCAGTTTGTGATTGTTGGACCGGTTGCAAAAATCAGCCATCATGATCTTCCTCATTTACCCAATATTCATTACCTCGGCAATAAAAGTTACAGCGAGTTACCACAGTATCTCGCGGGTTGGGATATTGCCATGGTACCGTTTGCAAGAAACGAATCCACTAAATTCATCAGTCCCACCAAAACTCCGGAATACCTGGCGGCCGGATGCCCGGTTATCTCCACGTCTATAACCGACGTTGTAGATCCTTATGGAAAGATGAATCTCGTGCAGATTGCAGATTCTCCGGAAGAATTTATAGCGGCAGCCGAAAAAGAACTCGCCAATGAAAATTATGCAGAATGGCTTTGCAAGGTAGATGATTTTCTGGCCGAAAATTCATGGGATAAAACCTGGAGGTCAATGATGACTTTGATCATCGAAACCCTGAAGCTTAAAGAAGTAAAGATTAAAAATAACGTAGAGATAATCATTAATAAAAAGGAAAAAATATATGTTTGATTACCTGATTGTAGGCGCCGGATTCGCAGGAAGCGTTTTAGCGGAAAGACTCGCTTCACGAGGAGATAAAAAGGTATTACTGGTAGAAAAGAGAGATCATATCGGAGGTAATGCATATGATTATTACAATAAGGACGGAATACTGATTCATAAATACGGACCGCACATTTTTCATACAAACTCAAAAGAAGTCTTCGATTATCTCGGTCAGTTTACTGCCTGGCGACCATATGAACACCATGTGTTGGCAAGTGTGGACGGACAACTGGTACCAATTCCCATAAATCTGAATACGATCAATAAACTATACGGGCTGAATTTAAGTTCAATGGAAGTCGACGAGTTTCTGAAATCGCGGGCTGAACCGGTTTCTCCGGTCCTGACATCACGGGATGTGGTGGTAAGCAAGGTGGGAAAAGAATTGTATGAAAAATTTTTCCGGGGCTACACCCGGAAACAATGGGATCTTGATCCTTCAGAACTCGATGCATCGGTTACGGCAAGGGTTCCCACGCGAACCAATAAGGATGACCGATATTTCACCGACACCTTTCAGTCAATGCCTGCCCAGGGCTATACGAGAATGTTTCAGAAAATGCTCGATCATCCTAATATTAAGGTCATGTTAAACACCGATTATAAGGAAATCATCGACCTGATTCCGTATCATCAGATGATCTATACCGGCCCGATCGACAGTTTCTTCAACTACTGTTACGGACCTTTACCGTACAGATCAATCAATTTCAAATTTGAAACGGTGGATGAAGAGCATTTTCAGCCGACAGGAACGGTAAACTATCCCAATGAACACGCCTATACAAGGATTACCGAATTCAAATACCTGACCGGACAAAAGCACCAGAAGACGACGATTGTATATGAATATCCCGTGGCCGAAGGCGATCCTTATTACCCGGTACCACGGCCGGAGAACGCTGAATTATATAAGAAATATCAGCAACTGGCAGCAGCTATCAGCAATACGCATTTTGTGGGAAGATTAGCAAACTACCGCTATTACAATATGGATCAGGTGGTTGCATCGGCGCTGACGCTGTTTAAGAAGCTTATGCCCGGCCATGACCGGAAACTAAAAAACGGACAGAAAATTCCACAATTGAGTTTGAAATAAAATTGTACTTGGTCCGGAAAGGTTTTGAAATGGTGTTGAATGAATTCCGGACTAAGTTACATTGTTACTTTTTCATCAGTATTTTATGAAATTTTTCCAGTTCAGAAATGTCGGCCGCCGAGAGCGGTTCATTGTGTTCTGTTTTATTCCTTAAAAACAGGACGCGCTTATGCTGCGGAAATTTTTCCAGAATTTCATCAATCATTTTTTCAGCCATCTCATTTTTGCTGTAAAGCGGTTTATTTGGCGGCAGCTCCGATTTAAATCTGTTTGGACGTTTCAGGATCTCGGCTTCAAGTGTCGCTAATTTTCCGGCCGGAAGATCTTTTACTTTCATTGCAATTTTCTGGAGGCCCTGCAGCTGTTTTTTGCTCAAACCTCCTCTTTCCTGGTATTGGTAATAGAGGCTGTTTACGAAATTGGAATCAGGAAATGCGGTCAGACAATCAGAAAGAATATCTTTAATTACATCTACTTCCGGCTTTTTTCTCTGTATCATGTGGCAGCTCCCTTTATTGGTCAAACATAAAAAAAGAAAAATCAACTTTCAACTATAATTTTGCCGGCCTAATGAAGGAGTCAAAAAAAGTAAGAGAACAGTCAGCGCAAAATGGCTTTCAGGATTTTAAGGTGATGAAGTTTGGAGGAACAAGTGTTGGCACGCCTGAGAAGATGCAACAGGTTGCGCAATTGGTTTTATCGCAAAAACAGCCGGTGATTGTAGTTTTAAGCGCCTTATCGGGAACAACGAATGCGTTGTCTTCAATTTCGGCGCTGCTGGCCGAGCATAAAAAGACGGAAGCGAAAGAGACGATCGTAGAACTGGAAGTAAGGTATCGTCAGTTCATCTCAGGATTATTACAAACGGAAGCCGCACGGCAAAAAGCGGAATCGGTTTTGGAGGAACATTTTGAATTCTTAAACATCATCCTGAAGATCTCTTACAGCGCTTCATTAAGTAAAGATATTCTTGCGCAGGGTGAACTGCTTAGCACCCGGTTGTTTTCGATTTTGCTGGATGAATTAACAGCGGCTCATCGGCTTTTGCCGGCGCTCGAGTTTATGAGTGTTGACGAGCAGGGAGAACCGAGAACCGGTCAGATAAAAGTGCTTCTGAGTCAGTTGTTGGACAAACATTCCGATAAATGCATTTTCGTAACCCAGGGGTATATTTGCCGAAACGCAAAAGGCGAGATCGACAACCTTAACCGCGGCGGAAGCGATTATACCGCTTCACTCATTGCCGGTGCCATCGGAGCTGCGGTTTGTGAGATCTGGACGGATATCAATGGGATGCACAACAATGATCCGCGAATTGTTGAAAATACGCGTCCAGTTGAACAATTGAGTTTTAACGAGGCGGCGGAACTGGCTTATTTTGGCGCCAAAATTCTTCACCCTTCCTGCATCTGGCCGGCGCAATTGTTCCGCGTTCCCGTAAGGTTGCTCAATACGATGGAGCCGGAAGCAAAAGGAACGATAATTGAAGAAAAGGCCGATCATTCCGGACTAAGGGCAATCGCAGCTAAAGATGGTATTATCGCCATAAAGATCAGAAGCAGCCGGATGCTGCTGGCGTATGGCTTCCTGAAAAAAGTATTCGAGGTTTTTGAAAAATATAAGACGCCGATTGACATGGTCACCACTTCTGAAGTTGCCATTTCGGTGACAATTGATTCCGATCTGCAGTTAAGCAGCATTCTGCAGGAGTTGGAACCGTTTTGTACGGTATCGGTGGATTATGATCAAACAATTGTAGCCCTGGTGGGAAATGAGATTGCCGCAACCGCCGAGATCCTGCAAAGGATTTTCACCGCACTCAACGATATTCCGGTTCGGATGGTAAGCTATGGGGGAAGTAAGGACAACATTTCACTTCTAATCCCTTCGGATCAGAAAGCAAAAACGCTGCAACTGTTAAACAAGGCGTTGTTTTAGTTCCCAAACACGAGTATCCTCCGGTTTTTTTCTGCGGATGAATGGCGGTTTCGTTTTAACCCGCTTTATTGCTGATTGGCGTAAACAACCTTGAAATGGTGATCGATCCGATAGCTGTTGTCTTCCTGCCGGTAGGGCAACAGATCTTTGTAAACAGCATCATACACTTTCTGGTAATCTGAATGGCTGATTGCATCTCCGGCGGCAGCGGAAGAAAGAACGGTATTCATCGCTTCTTCAGGATCTTTATAATTGGCAACGCTGCTGAAATTTTCGCTTCTGATGGTAAGAAATCCGGCCTCTTTCAACAACGATTCCAAAACGCCAAATCCGGTTTGCACAAAATGATTGTTTTCCCGTTTGTCTTCCGGGAAAAATTTTTGGAGAGTCTGCATATACCGGGGAAGTTGTCCGGATGCATCCATTCCCCAGGTTGCTACAACGAGAAAACCGTCGAGTTGCAATACCCTTTTTGCTTCCTGTAATACGGTAAGCGGATTTTCTGCAAAGGAAAGCGACTGGATAAAGCTGACAATACCGAAACTGTTATCTGCGAAAGGCAGTTGATTCATATCGCCGAGAAAAAATTTTTCAGAAGGGACCCGGTTTTTCGCCGCATTGATGAGGTTAACATCATAATCCACGCCGGTTACATTGGCGCCCCTTGAAAAAGCAGCCCGGCAAAACATACCGCTGCCGCATCCCACATCCAGCAGAGAAACATTGTAACCGATATTGAGATCGTCGATGATCTTTTCGTAAAGCGGGATTTCGATATTTTCCTGCAAGATTACCGCGTCATTGGTTTGACCGGTAAGCATCTTTTTTTCCTGCCTGTTGCCTTCCATAATATAAGTGTTTTTAATGTTGATCAATAAGCTTTATATCCTCCGGACTTCACTTCCCGCTTTCTATTCGAGTTACTAAAAATCATGCCGTGGGCTGTCAGCGAACACCGAGATTCGAAACGTCATCTTTCAATTTTATCACAATCCATTCGTTTTGCGAACCCGCCTGCCAGTTGGTATTTCCCGACTTTATCGCGGTACTTCTTCTCACGGTCTGATCAACCGAAGCATTTTTGATTCCGCTGATGGTCCACCCCGTACCGGGATCGGTTCCCGGCTCTCCAAAAACATCAATCAATATACGGTTTTTTTCGAGCGTTATAGCATCATCTCCATTAAAATCGCAAACATTTGTCGGAAACGATTTGATTTGCGGAGGCAGGACGAGTGCCGCTCTCGGATGGGCAAGGATGATAAACTGGTGCGATTCCAAAGCGGATAAGCCGGTGAGTTCGTCGAGCTTTACCGTGTAGCTTACGTCCATACTTCCGTTTTTATATAGGGAAATCGCATATTGCGATAAGACGACC
>JAFAEW010000039.1 GCA_023423835.1 Bacteroidota bacterium
GTCCTGACTGGACCTGGCTTTACTTCGTTCGGCTTGACGGGAAGAACGTGCAACAAACACTTTCTGATTTGTCGGAGGTTTATAAACAAATGGCGCCGGGATATTTGCTCGATTATACCTTTCAGGATCAGGAATATGCAGCGCTCTATAAAAGCGAACAACAGATTGGAACGCTCGTTAACTGGTTTGCTTTTTTCGCAATTTTCATTTCCTGTCTAGGCCTGCTCGGACTTACCATTTTCTCGGTAGAACGCCGAAGAAAAGAGATAGGCATCAGAAAGGTAATGGGTGCTTCCGTTGGCAACATCGTGGCGCTGATCTCCAAACAGTTTTTAGTACTGGTCTTTTTATCGATCCTGATAGCCGCGGCACCCGCCTGGTATTTCATGCACAACTGGTTGCAGGATTATCGCTACAGGATTGAAATGAATTGGTGGATTATTGTTGCAGCTGCATCCATTGTTCTTTCCATTGCTTTTCTCACAACAAGTGTGCAGGCCATCCGGGCAGGAAGATCCAACCCCGTGAAAAGCCTGAGATCGGAGTAGGTACATGGGAAAAAAATATCAAACTAAAAAAGAAAACATCAACAATTAAAATAAGGAACATGTTAAGGAATTATTTAAAAATCGCCTGGAGAAATCTGATGAAGAGCAAAGTCTTTTCATTCATCAATGTTACCGGCCTCACAATCGGTATTACCGTTTGCATGATGATCTTTCTCTTCATCATGAACGAATTTAGTGTGGATAATTTTCATAAGAACGGGAAAAACATTTATCGCGTCATGAGAAGTTATGATGCTTCAAAAGAGCCGGCTCCCTGGCTTTCCGGTCCTTATGCAACTGCCCTGAAAAGCGATTACCCGAAAGAAATAAAGGAAGCGGTAAGAATTATTCCTACCAACGATCTGATTTCATTCGGAAATAACTCTTTCAATGAAAAGAAAGTCTATATCGCCGATCCGGATTTCTTCAGTGTGTTTTCCTTTCCACTTATAAAAGGAAATGTAAATACTGTTTTAAAAGACCCATCCAGTGTTGTTCTTACAGAAACTACCGCAAAAAAGTATTTCGGATCCGTTGAGAATGCCTTCGGAAAAGTGGTGGAAATGGATAAACATTACCAGTTGAAGGTGACAGGAATTGCGAAAGACGTTCCTTCCAATTCGCACCTCAATTTTGATCTCGTTGTGCCGCTTTCTAATTTTTATAATGAGCCTTGGTTTAATGTGTGGGTGAATAACAACAATTTCACTTATGTAGTGCTGAATGAGGGTGTGAACAAATCAAATCTCGAAAAGCAATTTCCGTATTTCATGGATAAATATATGGGAGCAGATATGGAGCGAACCGGCACGCACTTCAACCTGGCACTTGTCCCGCTCAAAGATGTTTATTTCCAGGGTGAATCGGCATTTGATCCGGTAAAACATGGCGATAAAACCGTTGTCTTTATTTTTCTATCCATCGCCGTTCTTATTCTTCTTATTGCCTGTATCAACTTCATGAATCTTTCCACCATAAGAGCGGTGGAACGTTCGAAAGAAGTAGGATTACGAAAAGTAATGGGTGCTTTGCGATCAAACCTGATCAGACAATTCATTGGAGAGTCGCTGTTGTTAACATTCATCTCCTGCCTGCTTTCGCTCGGGCTACTAAAACTTTTTATGCCGCTCTATAATGAACTGCTCGGATATTCCCTCACCGTTTCATTTAATAACCCGGTAATCTACCTGTTCCTGATCGGTGTGATTGTAATTGTCGGATTCCTCGCCGGAAGTTATCCTGCTTTTTTCCTGTCATCATTTTCTCCGATTGAATCTTTGAAAGGAAAACTAAAATTAGGAAAAGGCGGTTCCCGTTTCCGGCAAATTTTAGTGGTAACACAATTCACTATTTCCGTTTTGCTGATCGTAGGAACGATCATTATTATGGATCAAATGAGCTATGTAAAGAATAAGCAATTGGGATACGATAAGGATCAAACAGTTGTTGTGCCGATTGATAACGAAGACATCAGCCGCCATATCCTGAGTTTCAAAAACGAATTGCAGAATAAACCGGCTGTTTCGTCGGTTTCCCTCATGTCGGGCGAACCGGGTGGCTTTTTTGATCTCTATCCATTTGAAGTAGAAGGGCAGCGTGACGTGTGGAAAGCAAGAACCGAATTCTCTGATCTTCAAATTGTTCAAACGCTCGGATTGAAGATGATCGCTGGCAGAAACTTTTCACCTGAATTTGCCACCGATTCTACCGATGCCGTTCTCATAAACCGTACTGCTGCCACAAAACTCGGATTTACGCCCGATCAGGCCATCGGAAAATGGATCAAAAATACATTTCGCGACAGCACCAGAAGACGGATCGTTGGCGTGGTGGAAGATTTCAACTTTCTGTCGTTGAAGGAGAATATGGATGCGCTGGTGATTTCTCCCGGTGACGACAGGAGAGTGGCACTGGTAAAATTGAAACCCGGAAATCTGAATTCGGGACTTACAACCGTAAAGGCAGTTTACAACCAGGTAGCCCCCGTTTATCCATTTGAGTTCACCTTTTTAGATCAGAAGTTCAACCAGTTGTACAAAACGGATATGCGCCAGCAAACAATTTTAACCGTGTTTGCGGCTCTCGCAATCTTTATCGCCTGTCTGGGATTATTTGGATTGGCTTCCTTTACCGCTGCAAAAAGAGTTAAAGAAATTGGTGTGAGAAAAGTATTGGGTTCATCGGTAGAAAATATCATCATCCTTTTGTCGAAGGATTTGTTGAAACCGGTATTGATCGCTACCTGTATTGCCTTGCCGATCGGATATTTCGCTATGGACAAATGGTTGCAAAACTTTGCCTATAAGACAAGCTTAAGCTGGTGGGTTTTTCTATTGGCAGCGGTGATAACGTTTACGATCGCCTTTATAACCATTGGCCTGAAAGCGATAAAAGCGGCAACTGCCAATCCAGTAAAGAGTCTGCGGGCTGAATAAAAAATTTGAAATGAATCCGGATAACTTAAGTTTATAGTAAGCAAATACCTGCAAAGCGCCTGTCATTGTGGTTGAAGGCCAAAACCAATACAAACCGCCATGTTTAAAAATTACGTGAAAATAGCGTGGAGAAACCTGATCAAAAGCCGTCTTTATTCAGCGATAAATATCGTTGGCCTGTCGGTTGGAATTGCGTTTACCCTTTTTATCGCTGCCTATATTTGGAGTGAATTGCAGGTAAATAAGCACCTCAAAAACGCTGAAAATCAATACATCATTCTGAGCGAATGGAAAAACCCCGATCAGGGTTACAAAGTGGCTACTCTCGGCCCGCTGGCGAAAACGCTGAAGGAGCAATACCCGGATCTCGTTGCCAATTATTATCGTTTCGACGGCATTACATCTACCATTTCGTTTGGGGATAAAAGCTTTAGGGAAACGATCGCGATTGGCGACAGTAGTCTGCTCAACATGTATGGATTTAAGTTGATGCATGGAAATGCCGCCACTGCCTTGAATGCGCCGTTCACCGTAGTAATAACGGCAGATAAGGCGCTTAAATATTTTGGAAAGACAGATGTAGCGGGACAAACGATCACGATTGAAAACTTTTCCGGGTCAAAACATGATTTTCTTATTACAGGCGTGATGGAAATACCATCCAGAAACACGATCACAAATTTTAGTGGCGTCCTCGATAATCCATTGTACATCTCAACCGAAAATCTCGACTTTTTCAACCGCGAGATGAACTGGGATAATATCGGAATCGTGGAATTTGTAGAATTGCAAAAGGGAATTAATCCGGCAGCGCTCAACATACCGATGGCGCATCTCATTAGGCAGAACGGTTCGCCGGATGCGGCCAAAGATCTCGCGCCTTACCTTGTTCCCTTGAAGGAATATTATCTCACTGCTAATAACGGATTCATAAAAAAGCTGATTTACGCCTTATCCGCCGTGGCTCTATTCATCCTGGCGATGGCCATCATAAATTATATAAATCTTTCCGTAAGCCGTGCGGGTTCGCGAATACGGGAGATAGGAATCAGAAAGGTTTTGGGCGGGTTGAAACGACAGTTGATTGTTCAATTTCTGACCGAGTCCGTTATGCTTGTGTTTGCTGCAACCGTTTTCGCCTTTATTATTTTTCAACTCACCCGCGGTCTGTTTTCGGGTATCCTGAATAAGGAAATCCCGCGTCTCGACCAATTTCCTTCCTCATTTTTGATATTCCCGCTATTGCTGGTTGTTTTAATTGGTTTGATCGGCGGCATTTATCCAGCCTTTATTTTGTCTTCTCTCCCCTCGGTGGCTTCGATGAAAGGGCGATTGTCCTCATCCGGTGAAAAAGGGTGGCTTCGAAAAGGACTGGTGGGATTTCAATTTGTTACCGCGATGATCGCTTTTACCGCAGCCATCGTTATCTCCAACCAGATAAACCTGTTTATCGGCAGAGATCTGGGTTACAATAAGGACTACATTTTATCCGCCCAGGTGCCGCGTAACTGGACAGCAGAAGGGGTCAATAAAATGATGGCCATCCGTGATCAGTTTAAGGCACTTCCGGTGGTTGAAAACGTTTCTCTGGCATATGAAATTCCTAATGGAAATAATGCCGGTCAGACCTACATCAGCCGCCGGGGAACAAACCAAAGCACGGCTATGTCGATGCAATTATTGCAAACCGACGAAAATTACCTTTCGGTCTACCGGATACCGCTGCTGGCCGGGTCTTATTTTGACGGAAACCGTCAGGAATCAGGAAAAGTGGTTCTGAATGAAACGGCCTTGCATGCCCTTGGATGGCAGCGGGCTTCAGATGCAATCGGAAAGCCGGTAATCATCGCCGGTGAGCCCGAAATGTACACCGTCATGGGTGTCACAAAAGACTTTCATTTCGGATCAATGGAGGAAAAGATAGCGCCGGTTTTGTTTTTCAATGTCCGGTTTTCCAATACTTATCGTTTCCTTGTCTTCAAAGTAAAACCCGGAAATATCAGCGCTTCTATCGAGGAACTTCAAAAGTCATGGCGGCTGCTGATGCCGGGAGCGCCGTTTGAATATAAATTTATGGACGAAACCCTGTCGGCCATGTATCAGTCAGAAATACAGTTAAAGAAAGCATCGTACACGGCAACCGTTTTGACATTAATTATCGTGTTGTTAGGCGTGGCCGGCCTCGTTTCCCTAAGCATTCAAAAGCGGGTAAAAGAGGTAGGAATAAGAAAGGTGTTGGGTTCATCTGCGGCCGCTATTGTTGCCTTATTCTTAAAAGAGTTTTTGTGGATAATGCTTATCGGAGCTGTGGTGGCATGCCCGCTGTCATATCTGATAATGAATGGATGGCTGCAGGAATATGCTTACCGGATTGATCTCAATGCGCAGCCCTTCCTCATTTCAATTCTGGGATTAGGATTGGTAACGGCCGTACTTGTTTGCCTGCAAACCCTGAATGCTGCGTTTACGATCCCCGTTAAAAGCCTGAAGGCGGAATAATTTATTCGACTGGTAAATCGAAGATATAAACGGTAAACGGTTGCCCCAAAATCAGCGTTATATAGCAGATCATCGACAAAAAACGAAGTCATGCTAAGAAACTTTTTCAAAATCGCCTGGCGAAACTTAATAAAGAATAAGGCTTATTCTGCCATCAATATCATCGGACTTGCCTCCGGAATGGCAGTGGCCATTCTCATCGGATTGTGGATCTGGGATGAACTCAGCTTTGATCATTACCATCAGAACCACAACACGCTGGCGCAGGTTATGACCACTCAAACCTTCAACGGTGAGACCGGTACAGGGAGAGCCGTTGCAATGCCTTTGGGAAATGAACTGCGGACGAAGTATGGCAGCGATTTTAAAAACGTTTCAATGGCATCCTGGAATTTCAGTCACATACTGGGAGTGGGGGATAAGAAGATAAGTGCAGAGGGCATGTGGGTGGAATCTGCTTTCCCCGATATGTTTACGCTGAAAGCCGTTGAAGGAAATGTAACATCCGGCCTCAATGATCCTTCCTCAATCCTGCTCAGTGCTTCTGTAGCAAAGGCATTGTTTGGAAATGAAACTGCACTCAACAAGCTGATAAGGCTTGACAATAAAGATAATTATAAGGTGACAGGTGTGTTTGAAGACCTTCCGAAGAATACCACTTTGAACGAAACGAAGATCCTTTTGCCCTGGCAGAAATATATTACCACAGAGGAATGGCTGAAAGGCGCGATGACCCAATGGGGAAACCATTCATTCCAGGCATTCGCGCAGTTGAATGAAAACATTGACTTCGATAAAGAAACACAAAAGATCAAAAATGCTTCGATGGTACATCTGAAAGAAGCGGAGGACGGAAAGGAAGAACTGGTCTTACATCCGATGAATAACTGGCGTTTATACAATGAGTTTAAAAACGGCAAAGTGGATGGCGGAAGAATAGAATTTGTATGGCTGTTCGGTATCATCGGCGTATTCGTGTTATTACTGGCGTGCATAAATTTCATGAACCTTTCAACTGCGAGAAGTGAAAAACGCGCAAAAGAAGTCGGTATCAGAAAGACAGTAGGATCACTGCGCAAACAATTGATCCGTCAATTCCTGACCGAGTCATTGGTTGTAACCTTTATTGCACTTATTATCGCTATTATCCTCACGGCTATTGCCCTTCCATTCTTCAACCGGCTGGCAGACAAGGATATGTCTATCCTGTTTGGAAACGGGGTGTTCTGGGGAATGCTGCTGACCTTTACCTTTTTTACCGGCCTGATTGCCGGCAGTTACCCCGCGTTTTATTTATCGGGATTTGAACCGATAAAGGTCCTGAAAGGAACTTTCAGGGTTGGAAAAAATGCAGCACTTCCTCGTAAGGTGCTCGTGGTACTTCAATTCACTATTTCAATTGCCCTGATTATCGGAACCATAATTGTTTACCAGCAGATTCAGTTTGCAAAAGATCGTCCCGTGGGCTATTCGAGAGAGGGATTAATCACAATCGAAATGACTACTCCCGATTTGTATGGGCATTATGATGCAATACGAAACGATTTACTCGCAACGGGCGCAGTGGATAATATGGCCGAATCTTCCAGTCCCTCTACCAGCGTCTGGTCAAACCAAATTGGATTCAACTGGGAAGGAAAAGACCCGAATTCACTACCGCTTTTCGGAACGATCGGTGTAACCCATGACTTTGGCAAAACGCTCGGCTGGCAGATAAAAGAAGGTCGCGACTTCTCCAGAGATTTCGCCGACAGTACCTCCCTGATATTGAATGAAGCGGCCGTAAAACTCACCGGACTTAAGGATATTGTAGGAAAAAACATCCGGTGGAACGACAGAAATTTCACCGTGGTGGGTGTTATCAAGGATATGGTAATGGAATCACCTTATGAACCGGTAAAACCTACCATATTCGTATTTGATCCCAATTGGGCAAGTGTCATCACCGTTCGCATAAAACCCGGTGTTTCGATGAAAGAGGCTTTGGGAAAGATCGAAACGGTTTTTAGGAAATATAATCCCGCCAGTCCATTTGAATACAAATTTAATGACGAGCAGTATGCAGAAAAATTTGAAGATGAAGAACGCATTGGCGATCTCGCCACTTTCTTCGCAGTGCTTGCGGTCTTTATCTCCTGTCTTGGTTTGTTTGGTCTCGCTTCATTTGTGGCCGAACAGCGGACGAAGGAAATTGGCGTGCGGAAAGTTTTAGGAGCGAGCATTTTCAATTTATGGAGAATGCTGTCAAAAGATTTCGTGCAGCTCGTAATTATCTCCTGTGTAATTGCAATTCCGGTTGCCTGGTACTTTCTGCACCAATGGTTGCAGAAGTATTCCTACCGTACTGATATTTCTTTGTGGATATTCGTCGCCGCTGCTTTCGGCGCAATGGTTATTACGTTGATGACAGTAAGTTATCAGGCGATTAAAGCAGCAATAGCCAATCCGGTGAAGAGCTTAAGAAGTGAATAAGATCCGGGAATTACAGCGATGAATTTAAGAAGGCTTTTCTTACCGCTTTATTCTTCCTTTTTCTCCAGGCTAAAGAGCGAGTCCACAAATTCGTGTTTATCGAAGATGATGAGATCATCCATCTTTTCGCCAACGCCAATATATTTAACCGGAATTTTAAACTGATGCGCAATGGCGAGCACAACGCCGCCTTTGGCGGTGCCGTCGAGTTTGGTGATCACCATTGCCGTTACGTCGGTTGCCGCAGTAAAATGCTTGGCTTGTTCTAATGCATTCTGGCCCGTACTTCCGTCAAGAATCAGTAGTACCTCATGCGGTGCGCCGGGAATTATCTTTGAGATAGAACGTTTGATTTTATTCAATTCATCCATCAAATGGATCTTATTGTGCAGGCGGCCAGCGGTATCAATTATTGCGACATCATAATTTTTCGAAACCGCACTTTGAACGGCATCAAAAGCAACTGCGGCAGGATCTGATCCCATTGGCTGCTTTACAATCGGAACACCGATTCTTTCACTCCAGATCGTCAACTGATCCACGGCCGCTGCCCTGAAAGTATCTGCAGCTCCGAGAAGAACCGATTTTCCGGCTTTCTTGTAATTATGTGCAAGTTTTCCGATCGTAGTTGTCTTTCCAACGCCATTTACACCAACTACCAGTATCACGTAAGGTTTTTTGCCAGCCGGGATATCGAAGGTTTTATAGGTAGCGTCCCACGAGTCGGTAAGCATTCCTTCAATCTCACTTTGCAGCAGTTTATTGAGTTCGCCTGTATTAAAATATTTGTCTTTTGCTACCCGTTGTTCCACCTTATTAATGATGGCAACGGTAGTGTCTAAACCAACGTCGGCAC